>JBILGQ010000165.1:0-3692 GCA_044350955.1 Candidatus Marinamargulisbacteria bacterium
AAATAAGTAAAGACAGCGTCACGCAAAGCCCTGTTGCTAAACTTATAATGGTTTTTAAGACCATGTATTTGTTTACTTTTTTCATAAATAAAAGCGCTGTTTGAATTTTCTTATTTTCTGAGTTTAATTCTATTTTTTTATGTAGATAAGAGGCTTCAAGTAACATAAAGGCAACGATTATTAGAATGACTATAGATCCTGTAAAAACAGAACTGAGTTGCGAGACTCCCAGTGAAAAATAATCTAAAGCTTGTGTAGGATTAATAAAATCTTGAATATTGATGCTATCAAGAGATATCCCCAACCCTAACAAGGTAGTACTTACTAAAGCTAACTTTGATTTTAATTGGATTTCGTAAAAAGGCAGATTAGTGATTAAATCGTTTGCTGAAATAACGACAATAAATCCAAAAATTGCAAAAATTGATGCCAAAAAAATTAATACAAAGGTTAAAGATAGCGAGGTGGGAACTTTTTTTTGCTTTAGCCAAATAAATAAAGGAAAAGAGATAATAGTAATGAATGCAGCGAGTAATATAGGGATAAAAAAAGGCTGAGCCCACTTTAATCCGCCAATAATGATACATAATGATGCCAGTGAGACGAGTAAAGATGTTTTGGGGGTATTCGTATTTTCTGCTGTGTTCATAGGTTCATTTTAAAGAAAGATCTTTGTTTCAGCAATCTTGAGTAAAAATCGGGTTAAAGTTATGCTGTATAAACATGGCAACTTCACAAATTTCTTCAATGATTCTTTTATTTCGATATATGAAGCCCTTTTATAATAAATTGGCTGTTAATATCGGATTTTCAACAGGGAATAAAGTACTTGATTTAATGCCGCCTTTGTTAGTGGCTTGGGTGATAGATTCAGTATCTGGTAACGCGCCGTTATGGATACAACAGTTGGTTGGAACGGATAATCCTTGGCATTTAGCCTTATTTTTATCGTTTTTAGCGGTACTTATTTTTGGCTTGGAATCAATTTTTCAATGGGCTTATCAATTGGGATTTCAAACCATGGCACAAGAATTGCAACACAAGCTTCGAATAGATACCTATGAACAACTTCAAAAACGAGAAACCGCCTTTTTTGAGGATCATCGTTTGGGCAATACAATGGCCATTGTAAACGATGATGTAAATCAATTAGAGCGTTTTTTAAATACGGCGTTTAACGAATTGGTGCAATTAGGGGTTACGGTGGTGTTTGCTTCTGCCATTATGATGGCTACTTCGCTACCATTGGCCATGTTTTCGGTAGTACCTATTCCTATTGTGGTGCTGGGTTCCTTGTATTATCAACAAAAAATTTCGCCAAAATATGCGGCAATTCGTGAACGAGTTGGGGCCATTAATAGTCGATTAGAAAATAATATTTCGGGTATGGCCGTGATTAAAAGTTTTACTGCTGAGGCTTTTGAGTTACAACGTGTGAAAGAAGAATCAGAAGCGTACTTACAAGCAAATTTGGCCGCGATAAAATGGAATACTTTGTATGTACCTGTTATTCGAATGGCCATTGCTTTTGGCTTTGCAGGGGTGTTATTGCTTGGGTCGTATTGGATTTTAAATGGGGCTGATTTTTTAAGTATCGGTCAGCTAGTATTGTTTTCTATGATGATACAACGCTTGCTTTGGCCATTAACACGCTTAGGGGCTATGATTGATGATTTTGAACGAGCAAAAGCCAGTGCAAATCGTGTGTTTAATTTATTGCATACAGAATCAACGATTCAAGATAGTGAGAAACCTGAAGTAATAGATAGATTAAGCGGAGACATTATATTTGAAGATGTGTGTTTTTCTTATAATCATTCTACGCCTGTTTTGAAAGATATAAGCTTTCATATTAAACCAGGAGAAACAGTGGGTATTGCCGGTAAAACCGGATCGGGGAAGACAAGTTTGGTGAAATGCTTATTGCGCCTATATGAGTGTCAATCAGGGCGTATTAGTTTTGACGGGGTTTCTATTAAGGACATAGCGTTAAATAGTTTGCGACGGAATATATCGTTGGTAAGCCAAGATATTTATTTATTTCATGGAACGGTGTTTGATAATATTGCTTACGGCATAGATAATGCCAGTAAAGAGAGTGTGGTTGAGGCAGCCAAATTAGCCGAATTGCATGAATTTATTCAAAGTAGCACTAACGGATACGATAGCATTGTTGGTGAAAAAGGCATTAAGTTATCGGGTGGGCAACGTCAGCGTTTAAGTATTGCTAGAGCTATTTTAAAAAATGCACCGATCATGATTTTTGATGAGGCTACCAGTTCAGTAGATACCGAAACTGAGCGTGCTATACAGGCCAATATTCAGCTTTTAACTGCTGGCAAAACGGCTTTGGTGATTGCCCATCGTTTATCGACTATAAAAAAAGCTGATCGTATTTTGGTTTTAGAAGAAGGGCGAATTATCGAAGATGGTACTCATGATTTGCTCTTAAAGACAGGAGGCGTTTATGCTGATCTTTGGGCTATTCAGGTGGGAGAGGGTTGATATAAAGCTTGTTTTAGTCGCTAGAATGTGAAAACCAGTGTACTCATAATTTATTGATCTCATAAATCCTTATAATCCTAAAAATCAAGGTTCAGACAAAGATTTGCTGTAATTTAAGCTATATAACTCAAAAATTCTGTTTCGTTTAATATGATTATGTTGCTGCCGCTGTTGTTAAGTTCGTTTGCTTTTTTTAATTTCGATCCGGCATTATCACCTACTATTAATACGTCTAGATTTTTAGAGACAGCGCTGCTTATTTTTCCGCCTAATTTTTTTATTTGTTGCTGGGCTTCTGATCGTCCCATACTACTTAGAGTTCCAGTAATTAATACAGTTTTATGTGAAAACCAGTGGGTCGTTTCTTGCGTTTGTTCTTGTTCAAAAACAACACCCAGAGTTTGTGATGTTTCGATAATGTCTCTTAAATTATCATGGTGAATGGCTTGGTAAATTGATTCGGCTGTTTTTTCGCCTATTCCATTGATATTTATAAAATCCTCGTGAGTTGCCGTATATAAGTCTTGTGGAGTTTTGAATGTGTTGGCCAGTAATTCTGCTGAATATTCGCCTACGAAAGATATGCCGCAACCATATAAAAAACGGGCCCAAGACAGGTTTTTTTTATCGGCTATTGCTTTTAGTACGTTATTGGCTGATTTTTCACCCATGCGTTCGCAGCTCATCAGATCGTTAAAATTTAACTTAAATAGATCAGGAAGGTCTTTTAAATGCTTTTTTTCAACTAATTGAATTACTAGTTGTTCTCCCATACCGTCTATATCAAGGGCTTTTTTAGAGACAAAGTGACTAAAGCGTGCTTTTACTTGAGCTGGGCAATGATAGTTAGGGCAATAATAAGCAATGTCTTCATCATTGTGACTGATATCTGTGTCACATTCTGGGCAGTGTTTGGGCATTTCGAAGGGTATAGGGTTTTTACTTTTTTCATGAACACTAACGATTTCAGGAATGACGTCTCCTGCTCGTTGAATAATTACTTGATCGCCGATTTGTACGCCTTTTCGGTCAATTTCAGATTTATTATGCAGGGTGGCGCGTGAAATAGTGGCGCCTCCGACAAATACAGGTATTAACTCGCCTACCGGTGTTAAAATACCAGTTCGTCCGACTTGAATGCTGATGTCTATTAAAGTGGTGACTGCCTGTTCGGCTGCAAATTTATA
>JBILGQ010000166.1:0-3673 GCA_044350955.1 Candidatus Marinamargulisbacteria bacterium
ATGATATCAATTAATTTTATAACTCCTCATGACATGAAAAAAGAAATAGCCTATAGATTTCGTAATCGTAGACTTGAACTTAATTTAAGTCAGCAAACGTTATCAAAAAAATCGGGTATTAGTTATAGCTCTTTAAAAAAATTCGAACAAACCGGGCAGATATCCTTAGAATCACTGCTTAAATTAGCCATTATTCTTAGTTTTATAGATGATTTTATGGAGCTATTTGCACCCAAAAGCACAAACACAATTTTATCGCTTGATGAATTGATAAAAGATGAAACTAGAATAAGAAAAAGAGGTAGACAATGAGTTTTCAAACTCAAAATCTTGTTTATGTATATTATCATGGCTTAGGGTCCTCAAAGCTGATGGGACGACTTTTACTGAAGAATAGAAAAATATTTTTTGATTTAGATGACATTAACAACGACATACAAGCAACCCTAAATGACAACGATGCGTATGTTGATGACTTATTAGTCTTAGGTGGATCTTCAGCAGGAGCTCGTCCTAAAGTTTTACTGCCTATTGATGGTGACGACTGGTTGATTAAATTTAGATCAAGCTTAGATCCTAAAGATATCAGTGCCATTGAATATGCCTATCATCTTATGGCAAAAGAAGCTGGTTTAATCTTACCTGAAGCAAAACTGTTTCCTTCAAAAAAGGGATTAGGGTATTTTGCTGTTAAACGATTTGATCGTAAGAACAATGAACGTATTCATATGCATACTATTGCTGGTCTTCTTCATGCCGATCATCGAGAACCTTGCCTTGATTATGAAAATGTGAGCTTCAATTTAGACAGGCTGTTTTTAATGTTTTAAGCCATAATCGCGATGATCATTCAAAGAATTTTTCATTTTTAATGAATCAAAGCGGTGATTGGATAGTATCTCCAGCTTACGATTTAACCTTTTCCTCAGGCCCCGCAGGTGAGCATTCTACCATGATTATGGGTGAAGGAAAAAAACCAACAAAAGAGCATTTGTTAAAGTTAGCAACAAGCTGTGATATTAAACGAGATAAAACACTAGAAATTATACATGACGTTTTATAAGCGACAAAAAAATGGGATGCTTTTGCAAAAACGAGTGGAGTTTCAAAATTCCAAACGCAACATATTCGATTAACTCTTCACCAAATACAAAATAAAACCTAAAATACAGTATGATTTCACAAGCATTACAGCGTTCTAAATTATTTAAAACTCCAAGCGGGCCAGTAGTACTTATTATTTTAGACGGAGTTGGCATCGGAAAAAACGACGAATCGAACGCCGTTTATATGGCAAACACGCCTTTTTTAGACTCTTTAAAAGAACAAAAGTTATACACCACTCTTAAAGCTCATGGAACTGCTGTAGGCATGCCAAGCGACGACGATATGGGAAACAGCGAAGTTGGTCATAACACCCTGGGTGCTGGGCGCGTATTCGAGCAAGGGTCTTCTTTAGTAAAAAAAAGCATCGAATCTGGCGCTTTATACCAAAATAAAAACTGGTTAGACGGCTTAAAGAACTGCCAAGATCATGACAGTACCCTGCACTTTATTGGCCTGTTATCAGATGGAAATGTCCACAATCATATTGACTATCAAATGGCTCTTATCAAAAAAGCCGCAGAAACTGGTATTAAACGCATTCGTTTACATTGTTTACTAGATGGCCGAGACGTAGACTCTCGTTCGGCACTACGATATATCGCACAACTTAATACCCTTATAACTACTCTAAAAAAAGACGGTTGCGATATCGACATAGCCTCAGGTGGCGGAAGAATGATTACCACTATGGATAGATACGATGCCGATTGGACTATTGTAGAACGCGGCTGGAAAGCGCACGTATTAGGCGAAGCAAACGCATTTGATAGCGTTGAATCGGCTGTAACAGAGGCCTATAAAGACAGTAATGTATCCGATCAATACATACAACCTTTCGTCATCACCAAAAACGGAAGCCCAATAGGCGCAATCGAAGACAATGACACTGTATTTTTTACCAATTTTAGAGGCGACCGTTCTATAGAAATAACAAAAGCCTTTGAAAGCAATGAGTTTCATTACTTTGATAGAAAACGTAAGCCTAATGTTTTTTATGCTGGCATGATGCAATACGACGGCGATTTACAAATTCCAAAAAAATTCTTAGTAGATCCGCCAGCCATAGACCGATCGTTAAGCAGTTATTTATGCGCCAACGAACTACGCTCTTTTTCATTATCTGAAACTCAAAAATTTGGACATGTTACTTATTTTTGGAACGGAAACCGATCAGGATACGTAAACGAAGCACTTGAAAATTACATAGAAATAAAATCTGATTTAATCCCCTTCGATCAAGCACCCATAATGAAAGCCAAAGAAATTACCGAAAAGGCCATTGAAATTATCAAAAACCAAAAAATAGATTTCGCCTGTATCAATTATCCGAATGGTGATATGGTTGGTCATACTGGCAACTTTAAAGCTACTGTAAAGTCTGTTGAGGCTGTGGATACATACTGCAAACAGTTAGTTGATGCGATTATTTCAAAAAATGGCATTGCGGTTATTTTAGCCGATCACGGAAATGCCGATGAAATGTTCACGATAAAAAACGGCGAAAAACTCCCAAAAACATCACACACATTAAACCCAGTACCTTTTGCAATCGTTGCAAACAATTTAGAAAATCTAAGTATACGTTCGGTAAAATCAGCTGGACTGGCAAATGTTGCTGCAACCCTATGCAATTTACTCGGCCTTGAAGCCCCAGAAGACTACGCAGAGTCGCTTATTAAAAGTGATATCTAAATTAAAACCTACTAGTTTCGGAATGCTATAGCTATCTTAAAAATTAGTTAATTAAATTATTTTGCTACTTTATTGAAATTTCTTTTTTTTATTTACGTAAACAATAAAAAAAGGAGAATTTATGAAAGTGACATCAAGCAACCCAAGTAGCCCAACACCAAGCAGACCAACCACCCCACCGCCAAAACCAAAAACAGCCTCTAACGATCATTCGCCAAATGATATCCGGAATCATCCTTGTAATTCTGCCAAGGCTCAACACGTTCCTATACATCCAACTGCAGTCGAACAACCTAAAATTCATTTTCTTGATCCAGCACCAGTTACAATGTCTGAAATTTCTAAAGCTAAAAATGCTAAAATTGCTATGTACTATACGCAATTCAAAAAAAGCTTTCTCCAGGAATTTATCGCTAAAAAAGAGTTATTCATCAATAATTTTAGAAAAAAATCAATTCAAGAAAGAAATGCAGCATTAAAAAAATTAATCGAATCTAACCTACTAAAGAATTTACAAAAAAATAACCTAACTGAAGAACAAATAAAGTCTCATAAAGAGACTTTTTTATATAAAGAGACAATGAGAGAAATTTACGATACGCTTTTAACTCAATTATAAAATCATATTTTTTTATATTTTATTGATCTTTTTTTTTATATAGATTAAACTCTGTTTAGTTCATAATAAAAGGAAAATTCATGTTAGCAAGCGTAAGCCCTGCTACTGCGTATAGTAGTACAGACGTTCAATCAAAATTAGTAGAAACCTGTAGACAAGGATTAAACAAAACCGCTTTAGATCAATTTAAACAGTCTCTCACATCTCAGCTAGAAAAAATTAAAAAAACAATTTCAAATGACCCCAAAATTATTC
>JBILGQ010000167.1:0-3634 GCA_044350955.1 Candidatus Marinamargulisbacteria bacterium
AGTTGTTCGCGTAAATGAGGATCAAATTGTACTTGGGGGAATTGATATTGGTATAAAAAGGCTCTTAAAAATAAGCCAGTACCGCCACAAATAATTAGGGGTGTTTGCGTTGTTTTGCACTGTTGTAAAATAGAGTCACTGCGCTGTAAAAAATCGTGAACAGAGTAGGGTTCATTTGGGTGTTTAATATCGATTAAATGGTGCACGACATTTTGTTGGTCTTTTGGGGTTATTTTTGCTGTGCCAATATCCATGCCTGTATAGACCTGATAAGCATCTGCTGAAATAATTTGGGCGTTAGTTTTTTGAGCCAGAGCAATAGCGAATTCAGATTTGCCGATACCGGTTGGGCCGAGTATGCAGGTGAGTAGGGTCATTGGTTCTCTCCCGCCTTGCAGGCGCCCCCTTTCGCTCTTTGGTCGGTCTCTCTCGCCCTTCGGGCGCCCTCTCCTGCCCGTTGGGCATCCTCTCCCATTATTGGGAGAGGGGAGGGTTGCTTTATATTTTTAGTGTTAAGTGTCAATGCAATACTCCTCCTCTCCCAGAGTGGGAGAGGATGCCCGCAGGGTAGGAGAGGGAAATTCTTCTGCAATGCGATTTAATACGCCAGTGATATTACCCAAGCATTCATGATTCCAAAATCTTATAATATGAAATCCATAATTTTCAAGGTACTCTGTTCGTTTCGAATCGTACTCATTGGTTTCTATATGGTGTAATCCATCAAGTTCAATAACTAGTTTTTCCTCAAGGGCAACAAAATCGACAATATACATACCAATCGGTTTTTGCCTTTTAAATTTAATACCCATAAATCGTTTCGCGCGTAGGTAAAACCATAGCTTCTGCTCTGCTTCGGTCATGTTTTTACGAAGTGATTTAGCCTGGGTGAGGTTTCGTTCGTTATTCATAAGCTTTTATTCTCTCATAAATCAATTCAAAATTGCAGGTTCTTCAGTAATTCTGAGTTTTAACGCCTATCTATATTAAAATGACTAGAAATTCGCTATAATCTAAGCTATGGAATTATTTATAGCCTCTTTTTTAATCATTAGTTTTGCCTTTGTTGCTATTGGTGTTGGTGTGTTGTTTTTCGGAAAAACAGCCAGCAGAGAAGCTTGTGGTAAAGTTCCGGGATTGAATTTAGATGTCTGTCCGTCTCAAGAAGCTGGTATTTGTCCGATGGAAGACAGAAGTGGAGCCTTAAAAATGCAGCGAATGACTCGCTTAAATTACTCGACTCTAAAAAAAGAACTATAATTAAGACCTATTAAAAAAAATAAAAAAAAGATGAGGATGACTACATGACCAAGTACATTATTTGCTTAGGAGATGGCATGGCTGATCATCGGATTGCATCACTAAACCATAAAACACCTTTAGAATATGCAAACTGCCCGGCTATAGATTTTATCGCTAAACACGGAGAGTTAGGAATGGTACATACCGTTCCTCAAGGGTTTTCTCCCGGATCTGATGTGGCGAATATGGGAATTTTGGGTTATAACCCAGCCGACTATTATACAGGAAGGGGTCCTATTGAAGCGGCTAGTTTAAAAGTTGTCTGCTCTGAAAATGAGACTATTTTTCGTTGTAATTTAGTGACAATAGAAAAAGACATAATGGTTGATTTTACGTCAGAACATATTAGTAATGACGAAAGTTTTGCGCTGATATCAGAACTAAATGAGGCCTTTAAACATAAAGCTGTTCGCTTTGTTCCGGGTGTAGGGTATCGCCATATTATGGTTGTAGGGGAATTATTTAAGGACTTAAGTAGTACTGCTCCGCATGATATTACCGGACAGGCTATTAAAGACTATATTCCCAAGGGCGATAAGCAAGAATTGGTTTCAGAATTAATGGCTGAAGCACGGCTTGTTTTAGCAAAATCAGTGGTGAATAAAAAACGTATCGATGCAGGTAAGCGTCCGGCTAGCGATATTTGGCCTTGGTCGCAAGGAAAGTATCCGCGTTTACCAGCATTTAAAGAAACATACGGTTTAACAGGCGGTATCGTAACAGCCGTGGATTTACTAAAAGGCTTAGCTGTGCTAACTGGTTTAGAAGCACCTAATGTAAGCGGAGCAACAGGGTTTTTAGATACCGATTACAAGGCTAAAATTAAGGCCAGTTTTGATATCTTAGAACGCCATGATTTTTGTTATATTCATATAGAAGCTCCTGATGAATGCGGGCACATGGGACGGCCTGATTTAAAGGTTCAAGCTATTGAGGATTTTGATAAGCAGGTGGTAGCGCCTGTGCTTGAGTACCAAAAGCAAAATCCCGACACTGTTGTGCTGGTGTTGCCTGATCATCCTACTCCTTGCGATATTCGAACTCATACACATGAACCTGTGCCTTATTGTATCTATTATCCGGCAAATAAACAGGGTTCGGGTTTGGTGTATACTGAAGAGTCTGCAAGACAAACAAAGCGTGAATTTGAGACGCCTTGGGCTTTATTAAGTTATTTTTTATCGCTGGGCGCAACTGCTTAGTGTATAGCAGTGTGCTTTAGTAGGCTATTAACTTATGTTGGGTAAAATTAAATTTGGTTTTAAACTAGTAAGTTTATTTGCTGCAACCAGTTTAATTTTGATGTTTATTTTTGCGGTGTTGGTATTGTCTAGTGAATATCCACAACGTTATGTGAAATCGTTTTTATTATCGCAAATTGAAAAAAATGGCTACGGATTAACGTTTCAGCGAGTATCGGGGAATTTATTCTCTGAATTGACTTTGAGTGAGGTAAAAGGATACCCAAATGCAAATGACAAAAATACGCTATTATTTGAAGTTCGTGAACTGACGATTCAGTATAATCTTTTAGAATTATTGGTGCATCATGACGCTTTATATGAAATTGCCGAAATTATTACTATCCGTGATATTAATGTGTATCTGACTCGAGATAGTAAGGGGAAATGGTTATCGTTTAGTTCGAATAAAAAAGCGAAAAAAAATGTTGATTTAAACTATTCAGGATTAATTCGCATTCAAAATTTAACTCTTTTTTACAATGATTATAAAGGATGGAAAGACCATACAGTATCTGAACATTTTACAGATAACATTAAAGATATTGATGGGGTAATTTCGTTTAAAGAAAGTTCAATCGGACAGATTGATTTAAAGGGCCGTGTTAATTCGTCGGGGGAGCCTATTAAAATTTGGGGTTTTTTTGATCCTAAATCAGCGTCTTTTTTAATCGATTTCGAATCTAAAAAAATGGATTTAAATCATTGGGTGAATTATGTGTTGCCTCAGCGTGATTACAGTGTTAAATCAGGTAAAGCAGATGTGAAAGGGTTTATCGCAAATAAAGCATATACAAGCAAGAATAGTCCTCCTTTTTGGTTGAATATTGTATTTAATTTTTATGACACAACATTAAAGACCCCTTATTTTGACCAGGAGATTGAACAGTTAAAGGGAGTTGTGCAATTATCTAGTGGCCATATTTCTAATAGTTATATAAAGTCGCTTAGAGGCGATATTTCTGTTGAAAAACACGACAGGATTATCACTTATTTAAAGCAAAATTCTGTGATTAATTTTAAGTCTTTATTGCAAAGTGATTCCACGAAGGCCCTTAATAAGAATTTGTCTTTTTTAGATAATAAAGAAT
>JBILGQ010000169.1:0-3625 GCA_044350955.1 Candidatus Marinamargulisbacteria bacterium
CAACCTGTTCACGATAGCTTTCTTTTTGAATTAATTCGAATTCATTTGGGTTTGTCATGTATAAGGTTTCTACTAATATCGAGGGAATTTCGGTGTATCTTAAGACGTAAAATCGATTTCGTTTTATGCCATTACTTAGAATGCCTAAATCTTTTTTTAATTGATTTTGTACAAAAAGAGCCAGATTTTGGTCTTTTGGTTTGTAATAATAGGTTGAAGAGCCATGAATATCTGGTGTAGAAAAAGAGTTAATATGAATACTTACAAAAATATCGGCCTTACTGTCGTTGGCGATTTCTGTACGACGCTTTAAAGAAGGATTTGTATCATCACTACGTGTCATAATAACTTTTGCCCCTTCTTCTTTTAATTTTTCTGCCAATTTTTTTGCAATATCTATCGTATAGTATTTTTCATAATACTGACCTTGAACGATAGCCCCTGGGTCATTCCCTCCGTGGCCAGCATCTACAATGATGACTCTTTTAAGTAAGTCTTTACTTTTTTTAGCATTAATTTTAGGCTCAGAAAGCACCTTAATTACGTTCTGATCGTCGGGCTTTTCGGAGATATTAACGGTAACTTGGCTATTTTTTTCTGTTTCGGCTTCACCTTTTTTATTTAGCGCCGCAATTTCTGGTAAAGGGTCTTTTTTAAGAGTATCGTCTTTTTTTACTTGAGCCGTTTTCTCGGGTAAAGGCTCATTTTTTTTGACATTTTCTTTTGTCGTGATCACTGTTTTATCGGACAAAGCGTCTTTTTTAAGGCGATCTTCTTTTAAAAGCGGCGCTTTTATAGCCAAAGAATCATTCTCAGACAGCGCTTTTTTAAGAGGCATTTTATCGACAGTGATAACAAACGCTTGTTTAGATTGGCTTACTTTATAATTCGGAGCAGCTCCTGAAAAATCAAGAACTACACGCGATACTAAAGGCGATATCGAAAACTGTGAGGTTCTCATGCTAATTAAATCATGAGAATCAAATTGACGTAATCTGGGCAACTCATTCACTGTCTGAGGAAAATCTAATATCAATTTATTTCCATCTTTAAGCACTTTTGCAGATACCGATTCGCTGAGTAGAAAGGTAATTTGATAGGCCTTAGCATTTTCTAAAACCGACATACTTCGTAAGCGAGAGTCTAATTGAACACTAAGCTCTGGCTCTTTTTGCGCTTTATTTTCTTTAAAATACGCCACATATTCAACATCTTTTAGACGATAACTTATTTTAACATTCGATTTATTTCTATACCCTTTACTAGATTCTTCTCGTGACCGATCTGAATTATTTTGACTATTTTTCAACTCAATAAAGCGAACGATAGCATGATTATCTAAAGATTTTTTTTCTTTTGTCAAAACCGCCGCATAAGGAATTATAGACCTATATGTATCATTTTTTTTATCCATATCTTCGTTGATAATTTTTAGAGGGTAACGCGACAGCGCATCAATTTTATAAGCGCCATTATCTTCTACGAAATCAAAACTATGAATAAGGCTTAACAGTTCTATCGTATTTTGTGATGAATTCCAATATAGTGAAAAATCTAAAAACGAAAATAAAGACTCGAGCTCAAAATACAATGCCCCATTAATCACTTTAGGCTGAGTTGTAGCCATAAAAGACCAGCTGTCTTTTTTATAAGTCGTTGTCCAAAAACGTGAGTCTTTAGGAATATTATAAGTAAAATTATTATAAGACAGCTGAATACTAGTACTAGTCTCGATATAAGAAAAGCTCAATGCCTCTAAAACAGCTTTGGCTTGTATGAAAAATACATCTTTTTCTTGTACCACATAATCCTGTATAGGCACATGCACGTCATGATAAGCCAGATAAAGAGTCTTTGGCAGCTTTTTTAAAGGCAAATACGTCATATTTACACGAAGCTCATCAAAAATCGCATAAGGGCTTTTTGTAAAAAGCACCGAGTCTTTTTTTGATGTAAAGCGAATAATCTTCCCATCATTTTCAAGCTGATAATTTAAACCAAAAATAAACGAGGCATTAGACAATTCGATATAGGGTTTCCCGTGAAAATCGCGTAATTCATACGACATAAATTGCTTACTACGATTTACCCATACTTCTTTTGAATGACGTACAAATGTATAATCGAGACTATCGGTATATAATCGGTATCCGTTACTTTTAGGAGAGACACTAATCTGCATCCCCAAAAGCTTAGGTAATTCTAAAAATGGAAAATAAACCTGATCATCAAGAACATAAAGGCTATTATTAAGAACAGTCTCACGATTTTTATAATGAATACTTGGTAGTTTTACTTCATCAAATGCTACTAATACCGAACTAACAAAAAGCAAAAAAAAAGCGATAAATCTACCCATACCTGTATTGTAAAGCATCATAAGTAGTGATGAAAGAGTTTAGAAAAGACCTAACAAATTAAAATTCGCTGATTCTTTACGCTTCCCTACTTAAAGAATCAGCGAAAAATCGGCCTCAATTTTTTCATTCTGTACTATTTTTGATTGATTTAAAAAATCACGCACTTTTTCTAGGCTTAACTCTGTTTGATTTAATGTAATACCCAAACCACTTTTTTCATACTCTTTGGCATTAAAATATTGATGATTATCGCTGGCATAGGGAAAAGGAATTAATAAAGCCTCTTTTTGATAATACTGTAATTCTGCAATGGTAGTAGCGCCAGCCCTAGCGATTATTTTATCGGCCCACAAATATAGCAGCTCCATATTTTCGATATAGCCAACAAATGCCCAAGTAGCGTTTTTGGCTGAACGCAACACAAGCGATTCGCCTGGATACAGTTCTTTAAATTTTTCTTCCCCCAAAATGTGAATAACGGACATAGTTTTTTCTGAAAACGCAGTTTCGTTTTGCATAAAAAAGCGGTTAATGGCTTCGGCTCCTTGGCTTCCTCCCATAATTACCACATTTATAACTCCTGTTGTTTTTTTGGCAGTAAGTTTTTCAGCCATTAAGTCTTTCGGATAACTTTGTCGAAGCGGATTGCCGCTAACAACGGCTTTCCTAGCATTAAAATACCTTAACGAAGACTCAAAACTAACACATACTTTATCGCTAAAAATTTGCAATAAGCGATTGGCTTTACCCGGAATTGTGTTTTGCTCGCAAATCGTAATAGGAACTCGCAAAACAAAGGCAGCCAAAACAACGGGAACCGTAGCATAGCCCCCAAAACTAATACAAGCGCTGACTCTATTCTGTTTAAAAAATCTCAACGCCTCTAAAAACCCTTTTAAAAAAGACCATTTCGATCGTTTGTTCACTCCGATTTTATAAAAGTTGAACCCATAGCGCGGCAAAATATTTTCGGCAATACTGCGTTCTTCGATTAGGAATATGACAGCCTTCCCCTCTACCCTTTGAGCGGTTGCTATAGCCGGATAAATATGCCCCCCAGTACCACTGCAGGTTATAACTATCATGACTCTTGCTGTTCTTGAACAGCGTTGCTTTGCTGTACTACTCTGTTAGCAATATTCATAATAACCCCTACTAAAAACAAAGACACAATTAACGAGGTCCCGCCAAAAGAAATAAAAGTAAGTACAATACCCGTAACAGGGAACAAACCTATAACAACAGCAATATTTATAAAAGCCTGA
>JBILGQ010000168.1:0-3625 GCA_044350955.1 Candidatus Marinamargulisbacteria bacterium
AAGTTGGGATTGGTGTTGATGTAAGCGCTGATACCGATGCTGCTCTTGCGGTGAAGGGTAAAGTGGGTGTTGGTACAACAGAGCCTAGTGCGCTTTTTGAGATTCGTGGTAATCATCCCGGTGATTATTTATTTTATGCTGGCTCAACTGCCTTAGCTGGTTCTGAGGTGGAGGATCCCTTTATGGTTATTACGTCATCAGGTAATGTAGGTATTGGTACATTATCGCCAACCTCTCGATTAGAAGTAAATGGTAAGATATTTGCTTCTGCTTTTGTAACAGTTGATCCAGATAATCCTAATGCTTATGTCACTTTACAGCCTTTTCCAGGTTCGCCTTGGGCCGATCCGTCGATTAGTCCATCGGGTGTTGATACGTATCGTTTAGAGGGGTTTGTGGGTATTGGGACAACGCAACCAGGAACTTTGCTAGAATTATCAAATCAAAATACTATAAAAAGTTTACCAATTATTACATTTGACTTAAACGAATCGGATCAATTTAAAATGGGTGTAGCTACAACGAATGAAGGTGCTTTTTTTATGCTGTCTGCAACAGATAGTTATAATACGACGGATGCTTTGATGGCTTTATCAGACTCGTCAGTTGTAATTGGCCGAGGTGCAGTTACGTCTAATGCGGCTTTAGATGTAAGTGGTAATACCATTATTGATGGTAAGTTAGCGGTAGGAACGTCTAATTTTAATTTTATTTATGATGCTTATATTGATGGAGCATTATATGTTAGTACTTTGAATATTGCGGGGACTGATTTAGTGCTATCAGGGGAACAGCCGTGGGACACAATAGGAACTTCGATTTATACTAGTTATAATGTTGGTATTAAAACAAAAACACCTGGATCTGCTTTAGAAGTTAATGGCATTATTTCAGCTAATACTATGACTTTTTCCGATGATATTAATTTAGAAGGCTCTTTGTATACCGATAAAATTCATTTTGAAGATCAAGATGTAGATGGTGAGTATGGTGCATTATATGTTGATGATGGAACTTTGTACTATTCTTATGATGACAATTTAGTTGAAATTTCTTCGCCACTCAGTTTTAGTCCATCTTCAAATTCAGGGCCATTGGCATATTGGGTGAATGATACCTCTATTGGCGTAGCTCCTATTTATTGGGATAGTGATAAATCGGTTTTATCATTGACTTCTAATTTTGTGGTATCAAATTATTTTTCTAATGAAGACGGGTTGCGTGTTTCGTCGAATTTGGCATTTAAAAATGACACGGCATTAGCATTATCGACACAATTAAATCATCATGGAAATGTGTCTGTGGTTAGTGATTATACTGTGCAAGATGTGTCTTTAGATATTTTGCAAGATTGGGGTATTGATACAAATTTTGATAACTCAAGATCGCCTGTAGTGGTGAAGGGTTTAAATATTGATATTGATTCTGAAGGGATTATATTAAATAGTGCCTCTGTTTCGGGTGTGTATGTAGATGTAACTTCTGTAAATATTGATACTGATCTGAGTGCCAGTAAATACGCAGCTGTATTTTTAGGTGGGAACGTTGGTGTTGGTGTTACAAATCCTAGTGTTGAGTTAGAAGTAAATGGTGTTATTTCTGCGAATTATTTTAATTTATCTCAGGGCCTTTCAGTATCAAAGTTAACAGTTGATGAAGCAAATAATACATTTGTTGCTGAGACAAATTCTATATTTGAACCCAGAGTAGGTATTGGGGTTTCTGAGGCTTCTACGGAGTTAGAGGTGAAAGGGACAGTTTCGGCTAATTCGATAGTGGTTAAAAATGATATTAGTGCTGAAACTGTAAACTTTGCAAATTCTACCTTTGTTATTGATGAAAATGGTAATATTGGTATAGGAACAGATACTCCTTCAGCATCATTTCAGATAGTTGAGGAATTCTCTAGGCAGTTATCAGCCCCTTATATTTCAGAAAAAATTGATATATCTATAAAAGGTGATGCGCCTGAGGGTTATACTTTCAATTTTAATAAAGATATTACAGGTCTGAAATTATCGGTTGATACAGGGGATAGTACTTTTATACAAGATAATACTATAACTGGTTTGGATATCGATTTTACAACGTTTAATGTAAAGCAAAATAGTTCTGTATATGGTTTGTATGTTGATGTTACGGCTCCTAATTATAACGATTCTTCTCCTGATAAAGGTATTCGGTATGCAGCGGTATTTCAGGGTGGTAATGTTGGTATTGGTTTGACAGAACCAGAGGCAGCCTTGCATGTTAGTGGGAGTATTTTGGCAGACTCCTTGATTTTAGAAGGTGGTTTGGAAATAGAGACATTAACTGTAAATACAATGATTGTGAATGAAACTGCTTCTTTAAATAGGGTTACTGTAAATAATTTAGCTGTGCTTGGTTCTATTTATGCCGACTCTATTGTTCTTTCAGAATCACTAACTGGTGATTATGTAGACTTTAAAAATATATTAGCTGAAGAAGCTGACATTTTAAAACTTACAGTGAGTACTTTGAATATTACGAATTCATTGACGGGTGGAACTGCTTATTTTGCTACTGCTTTGGCAATAGGAACGACAGATATTCCTGCTCAGGGTTTATTCGTTTCCGGTAATTTTACTACAGATTATTTTGAATCTACTGGTGGTGTTGATGTATCTACTTTAAATGTTCAAGAAGGAGCGTTGTTTGTTGGTTCTGATGGAAATATTGGTATTGGTACAACCAGTCCTAAATCGTTTTTCCATATTGAATCTGATGGGGCAACTGCTTTTTCAGTATCTGATACAGACACTTGGAATGCTTTGCGATTGTCGTTAGAGCAAGATGTTAATACGGCAGCTTCTGTTGGATTATTGTTTTCTCCTTCAGATTTAGCGTCTAAAAATGTAGGTTCAGGTATTGTTGCTCTGCGTGTTAATGATGAAAGCTCTCATTTGTTGTTTATAACAGACCCTAAAAATGCTTCACCACAAGAGCGTATGCGTATAAGCTCTACTGGTAAAGTGGGAATAGGTATAACAGAACCTACAGAGTTATTTCATGTAGCTGGTAATGCTATTATTGATGGTGCTGTTACCATTAATGGTGAGCTTAAAGTATCTTCTATAAGTTCTGAGTCTCAATTAGTTGTTAGAGGAACGACTGGTATTTTATTTGATGACAAAGTATCTTTTGAGCAAGGTATTTCTGTTAATGGCGGTTTATTATTTTCTCCGGCAGATTCTAGCTTGTTTTCTGCTAATTCAGCAGCACAGGTTTATCTTGATCAAGAAGATAATGATTTGTATTTATTAAAACCAGATGGTAAACGTGTGAATATCACTAATGCCTTTACTGGGGAGTCTAAAAAAATTCCATTTTATAATGAAGACGGGGCTTTAGATGATACAGCTAGCTTAACATGGGATTACGATAAAAATCAGTTTAAAGTCGGAACTGAAAATTCATTTAATCGTTTTGTGATCGAATCTACATTTGATGAATATGTAAATTCTGCCTCGGTTGAACAGATAGATGTTTTGTTTGAAAATCGACGAGATGTTGCTACGCCTATTGAATTTGTTGGTCTTGGTATTAACATGGCTAGTAGTCCGCTTAAAGATAATTTGACTCATAAATTTGATTATGGTCGTTT
>JBILGQ010000010.1:0-11894 GCA_044350955.1 Candidatus Marinamargulisbacteria bacterium
TTATGTGGGCAGTATGTTTAGCGATGAAGCTAATACGGTTGCTGGAAGTGCTGATGGTACTGTGGGCGAAATTCCGTCTTATATTGTGTGGAATATGTCGTCTCGTTATACTTTAGGCCGATTGGCATTTTTTGCTACAGTCAAAAATATTTTTAATACGACTTATATCGCGTCTCGGCGACCGGAAGGGATTTTCCCTGGTACTCCGCAACAGCTACAGATTGGCGTGACTATGGAGATATAATGCTAAAGTTTTTTTTAAATGGAGGCCCCGTTATGTGGCCTCTTCTACTTTGTTCTTTAGTGGCGACAGCCATTATTTTAGAACGAGCCAAAGTTTGGTTCGTGTGTCTATCTTTATGTAAGCTTAGCGGTCGTGAAGAGTTGATGGCTGTCATTTCACAGCGTCGTTTAGCCGAGGCAATTGTCTTGACTCGAGATAGTGAAGATGTGGTGATTCGTGTGATACATGAGGGATTGCTGGCTTGGGAGAGTGGTAAATCACGACATGCTTTAGACGCTGCTTTGATTCGAGAGATGGGGATTCTTAAAAAAGGCTTACCTGTGTTGGATACGATTGTGACAATTACTCCTTTATTGGGAATTCTTGGAACCGTTGTTGGTATTATTGGATCTTTTCAGAGTTTGGGAGGCGGAACTGTTGGAGACCCCAAAGCCGTTACCAGTGGTATTGGTGAAGCCCTTATTACCACGGCTTTTGGTTTAGGAATAGCGATTATGTCAGTAGTGCCTTTGAATTGGTTTTGGAATCGCGATGAGCAAATTACTGAACAAATTGAAGCGCTTTGGTCGCGGGTAGAGGTAATGCTAGCATGAGATTTAGTACAGCAGCACGATCTAGACGGGCTCGCATCGATATGATTCCCTTAATGGATAGTATGTTTTTATTGTTGGTTTTTTTTATTTATGCGATGTTGTCTATGCAGGTGCATCAGGGGATTTCGGTGACCTTACCTCAGGCTGTGACAGCGACGGTATCGCAACAATCATATACAGCGGTTTCAGTGACAGCTTCTGGAGATATTTTTGTGAATAAACAGCGCATAGATTTAAAAGGCTTGATAGCCTATTTATCAGGAATTCGTGAACAGGGAAAAGACCCTGATATTTATATTAATGCTGATGTTCGGGCAGAATACGGGGGTATAATAAGTATTTTGGATGCATTACGCGAACAAGGCTTTAACAAAGTATCGTTTGAAACAAGTGCAGATGCTGAACATGATTAGTCATTATCGCGGTATTTTTGGGCATAGAAATTTTTTCATTGGGCCAGGTTCAGTGATTGTTGCACTTGCATTACATGCCCTTATTTTATTGATTCCTGTTGTTTCGACTATTACCATGAAACCGTCTGATGACTCACAAATTATGCAGGTGAATCTTGTTCGAAGGGCTTCGGCTTCTTCTTCGGTGAATAGGTCTTTAGTTAAAGAGGCTGCCCCTGTTGTTAGACCATTGAAAGCAGCCCCTGTAGCCAATACAGTTGCGCCTGTTGTTGAGGAGGTGGTAGCGCCATCTAAGGCTATGACCGCAACAACGATGACAACGAGTACATCCGTAGAATCGTCGAATATGGGCGATATTGCATCGTCTCAACCGCAACAAGAAAGCCAGGGTTTTAGTCTAAATGTACTAAAACGTGTTGATCCTGTTTACCCTAAAAGCGCGATCCAACGGGGTATGCAAGGAACAGCAGTATTTCGGGTGAAGGTATTGCCTTCGGGTAATTGTGGGGAAGTCGAATTAGTTCAGTCATCGGGTTATTCTTTGTTAGATAGTGTAGCCAAACAGGCCGTTAAACAATGGCGGTTTTCTCCCAAATCATCGGCGGATACGGTAGCTTTATGGGTTGAAATTCCGGTTGCCTTTGTTTTAAAAAAACAAGTTTAAATTTTCATGTTCTGGATTCTGCGACTAACGCGCAGAATGACGAGGGGGCTGACGCACCATAATGACAAGGGGGTTGGATAGGAAGTTTGTATGCTTAGAAATATAGGGATTGCGCGATTTTTTTGATGTATAGCATTTTGTCATGCTGCGCGAAGTCGCAGCATCCAGTCATTGTTGAGTGGAATCGATGAATAAACAAGCTTATGTTTATATTTTGGCAAGCGAAAGAAATGGAACACTTTACGTAGGTGTAACGAGTGAGCTGGATTGTGCGATTTTTTTTGATGTATAGGGTTTTGTCATGCTGCGCGAAGTCGCAGCATCCAGTCATTGTTGAGTGGAATCGATGAATAAACAAGCTTATGTTTATATTTTGGCAAGTGAAAGAAATGGAACACTTTACGTAGGTGTAACGAGTGATATTTTAAAACGAATTTATGAACATCAAAGTAAATCAAATGCTAAAAGTTATACTTCAAAATATGCAGTTAATAAGCTCGTTTGGTATATAACTGGGGATAATATTGAGTCTGCAATTGAATTGGAAAAGAAAATTAAAAACCGAAATAGAGCTTGGAAAATTGGATTAATTGAAAAAGGAAATCCCGAATGGCGTGATTTAAGTGTAGATTTACTGGATTCTGCGACTGACGCGCAGAATGACGAGGGGACTGACGCGCCATAATGACAAGGGGGTTGGATTCTGCGACTGACGCGCAGAATGACGAGGGGACTGACGCGCCATAATGACGAGGGGTTGGATTCTGCGACTAATGCGCAGAATGACGAGGGGACTGACGCGCCAGAATGACGAGGGGGGTTGGATAGGAAGTTTGTATGCTTAGAAATATGGGGATTGCGCGATTTTTTTTGATAGAAAGCGTTTTGTCATGCTGCGCGAAGTCGCAGCATCCAGTAATTGTTGAGTGGAAACGATGAATAAACGAGCTTATGTTTATATTTTGGCAATTATGATGAGGCGACTAACACGCAGAATGACGAGGGCTAAGGGATAGTGACAAGTGACGTGAAACTTCTTTTAAATCTTCTATGGTTAAACAAATAGGCTTCCCTAGGTCTTTTGAGGGGTTTCGTAGTAAATATGACGGGTGAAACAGCGGTATAATATATAGGGGGGTACTCATATAATCGACTGTTGCTGTATACCAGTTGCCTCTGACTTTAGTGATTGTTAATTGGGAATTTAAAATTGTTTTAAGTGAGGGGTTTCCTAGTAGCAATAATAGTTTTGGTTTTACGCTTTGAATTTGTTTAATTAAATAGGGTTTGCAGGCGTCGATTTCGGTTTGTTTTGGGGCTCGGTTTTTAGGGGGGCGGCATTTTACAGTGTTGGTTATATATACCTGTTCGTCGCGGTTAATGTTAACTGATTCTAAGAGTTTCGTGAGTAATTGGCCCGATTTTCCGATAAAGGGTTTGCCTTCTAAATCTTCTTTTTCACCGGGGGCTTCGCCTATAATCATAACATCACAAGGGCTGGGACCATGTCCAAATACTACCTTTGTTCTTGTGTCGCATAGAGGGCATTTTGTGCAAGATAAAGCTTGGGTTTTTAAGTCAGTAAAAGTTGATCCGTCGTAGAGTGTTTTTTCGTTAAAGTTTAGCATGATTTTTATCTATAAGCAGTTACACTGTCATTAACAAAGAAAAATCAAAGGCGGGTACTGAATGGGTGAGCGCGCCTATCGAAAGTCTGTCTATGTCATAGTGTGCGTATTTGTGTATGTTTGTTAGTGTTATATTGCCCGAACATTCTATTTTGGCATGTGGGTAAGTTTGTCTGATAAATTGGGTTGCTTTTGGTAGGTCATCAAGAGAAAAATTATCTAACAAGATGTAATCAGCGTCTTGTAGGTTTAGATCGTTTAATTGTGTGTAAGATTCAATTTCTATTTCTATTTTTATATGGGGGTTTTGCTTTTTTGCTGCTTGTAATTTGGCGTGTAGTAAATGAGAGTTTTGTTGTTTGCTTAAAATTCGCAGGTGATTTTCTTTGATTAAAATCATGTCTGATAAACCCATTCGGTGGTTGTGACCGCCTCCGCTTAGAATCGCTTGTTTTTCTAAGGCTCTTAGGCCTACTGTTGTTTTGCGGGTATCTAGTATGTGAATTGAGGGATTGTTTAGGGCGTCTACATATTTTTTTGTTTGCGTAGCGACCCCTGATAAATGTTGCATTAAATTTAATAAGCTGCGCTCTACCAATAATATCGCTGCGTGATTAGATCTGATATCGCAAATAGTGTCTTTTATGCGCAGAGTATCTCCGTCTTTTTTGTAACAATTTATTTTTGCTTCAGGATCTACTAAATGAAAAGCTGTTTGAATCAAGGGCTCACCAAAAAAAATGCCCTCTTGTTTGGCTATGATTTTAGCGCTTGCGGGTTCGGTATTTGGAAATAAACTTTGAACAGTGATATCGCCGTTTGGGGCGTCTTCCTTTAAGGCTTTTTTGAGTATAGATTGAATGTGTTTGCTCATAGGAAGAATTATATAGAGTTTGCTAAACTATGTATACTATGCGAAAGCGCTTTGTGTTGTTGGGGTTAGTTTTTGTTTTATTTTTTGGCATTGCTTATTTAGACGAAAGTAATTTTAACTTTAATTTTAAACTGACTTGGTTTAAAGGATCTAAACAAGATCCTAATTCACCATTTATTATTCCTCCTGATTCTGAATTATCTTTAAGTAAAGAGGACATGTCGAATCACTGGGCTACTAATGGGGGGTATTTTGTTTTAGTGGCTGAGGACACCTGTAAAACGTATGTAGCTGCACAAGAAAAATCGCCTCACTATAAAGAGTTAACTAAAACCCAGCGTGTGCGTGTTTTATATGAAAAATCACAGCCCGTTGATGTCGATGGCCAGTTAAAGACTTGGGTGTTTTTATCGGATATTAGAGCTAAACAATATTTGGGGTGGACCTATAAAGAGTGCTTGGCTTTTCCGCATCAATTTAAAGAGGCGAACAATTTTTCTTATCAACAGATATCGTATCAGAAAGGCACTTTTTCGGTGAATATAAAGTCTAAAAAGCCTTATTATTTTATATTGAACTGGAATTCTGAAGGCCAGGGCGTATACATGCAAGGTTCGACAACAGGCAAGTGGATGCATTATGAGGGATTGTATTGGGCCAAAAAAGCCAAACAAGATTTTGCTTATGAATTTTTTTATGAAGATAAAGAAGGGAAATTATTGCTTGAGTTTGAGTATGAGACGTCTCCTGTAGAACAGAATGTATACACTTTAGAGCCAAAATAAGCTATACTCGTTGCTCTAAAATTAGTCTATTTATTAAATTTAGGTTAAAAATTAAGGTGGCTAGAATGACACAAATTAAACAAATTAAGGCAAGAGAAGTATTAGACTCGCGTGGGAATCCTACAGTTGAAGTAGATGTAATTACTGAAAAAGGCGTCGGACGGGCTATTGTTCCTTCTGGGGCATCAACCGGTTCTAGAGAAGCTTTAGAATTACGAGATGCCGATAAATCTCGTTATTTGGGTAAAGGTGTTCAAAAAGCGGTTGCTAATATTCATACAATAATTAGCCCTAATTTGCTCGGGAAAGACGTTTGTGATCAAGCGGTACTTGATGAGTTATTAATTAATTTAGATGGAACTCCTAATAAATCGAACTTAGGCGCTAATGCCATTTTGGGCGTGTCTATGGCTGTGGCGCAGGCTGCTGCGATAAATAAGAATATGGCATTGCATGTATATTTGAATTCATTATTTGGGTCTGTTCAAGAAGTGATGCCCGTTCCTATGATGAATATTTTAAATGGCGGAGCGCATGCCAATAATCCTATAGATATCCAGGAATTTATGATTCTGCCTCACCGGGCTAGTAGTTTTGGAGAGGCTTTAAGAATGGGTACAGAAGTTTTTCATCAGTTGAAAAAATCGTTAGCGGCCTCGGGTTATAGCACGGCTGTTGGTGACGAAGGGGGCTTTGCGCCTAATTTAAATTCTACTAAAGAAGCTTTGGATCTTATTTTGAAAGCTATTGAATCTGCTGGGTATACACCTGGAAATGATATTAGTATTGCTCTTGATGTCGCTTCATCAGAATTATATCGAGATGGGTTTTATCAGTTTGATGGAGAGGGGGTCAAACGCGATACCTCAGAGATGATTGCTTATTATCAAGGCTTAGTTGAAAAGTATCCGATTTTATCTATCGAAGATGGTTTAGATGAAAGCGATTGGAGCGGATGGGCCGATTTAACTAAAGTTTTAGGTTCAAAGCTTCAATTGGTTGGCGATGATTTATTTGTGACAAATCCGGCAATTCTACAAGAAGGGATTACTAAAAAAGTGGCAAATTCTATTTTAATTAAATTAAATCAAGTAGGGTCTGTTACTGAAACATTGGCTGCTATTCGATTGGCTCAAAAGTCTAACTATGGGGTGGTTGTGTCTCATCGTTCAGGTGAAAGCGAAGATACCTTTATAGCTGATTTAGCAGTTGCAACAGGGGCCGGTCAAATAAAAACTGGGTCTTTGTGTCGTGCTGATAGAACAGCGAAATACAATCAGTTGCTTCGTATTGAAGAGGAACTGGCGCAAAAAGGGTCTTATATCGGTAAAAAAGTATTCGACTATCTTGCCTAGAAATTCATCAATTTTGCAGGTAATTTTATTTAGTTTTTTATTGATTGTTTTTTTATATGTCGATTATCTTGGCCTGCGTAATCTTTTTAGATATAATAGTTATAAAAAAGAACTGTTTAATAAGCGTAAACAATTAGACGAGATCATGGTAATTAATCAAAATTACAAACATAAGTTGCTGGATATGCAAACGGATGAGTATTGGATTTTAGAGATTAAGAAGAATCTTGGCTTTATTCAAAAGGATGAAATTGTTTACAAATTCTACAAATAAGAATTCTTTACACAAGGGAGTTGGCGATTACGACTGAAACAAACGAAAAACAAGATATAGTTGGCAAAATATTAAAAGGTACTATTACAAATATTACTAATTTTGGTGCTTTTGTAAACTTAGGAGATAATCAAGAAGGGTTGATTCATATTTCTGAAGTTGCCGACGAATTTATTACTGATATTAATGATTTTATTAAGTCTGGTGAAGAAGTAACTGTAAAAGTATTAGCTAAAAATAATAAGAATAAATATGAACTGTCTTTAAAAAAGGCAAAAGGCGAGTCAGAAGTGCCATCTGTATCTGAAGTGCCCAGGTTAAAAAAGCAGCCAGGTACAAAATTCGAAGATAAAATTACTCAGTTTATTAAACGCTCTGAAGAACGTCAGATTGATATACGTAGAAATTTAAAAAAGCGTCAGGGGATCTCAAAACGTAAAAGAGTCTAATGAGGCTCATTATTTTTTGTCTGGGTCTGTTTTCTTTTTTTAGCTCTCTTTTTTCGGTTCAATCGCTGGTATTTGATTCGGGTTCCCAACTTATTCCATATCATCAAACACTTTTGAAAGTATCTAGCGATAATCGCTTGTTGCTTTATGAAAAAGATTTAGACTTTATTAAAGAATTATCATTGCCTTATCAGGCAGGCGACACACTGATAACGGCTTTTGATACCGTGTTTACAGTGAATCAGGCGCATGAGTTAAGCGTTTATTCTTCTTTTAGATCCTCATTAAGTGTTACAAGCTTGTATAAAGATGTTCGTGCTTTTGATGTTACTCAAGATTCGCTGGTTTATCTGAATTCTGATGGAGAAGTAGTGAGTGTAGACTATAGAAATGGGCATGATTTTTGGAGAAAAAAACAAGCTTGTAGTGAGATAAAATTGCTTCCTGGTTCAGAGCAAATTTTATGTGTATCGAATAAGTCTTTGCTTGTATTGAATCCTGAAAATGGGGAAATGCTTTTTAAGAAAGAGCTATCGAATAAGATAGAGTCTATTGTAAGTATCTGGTCTAGGGGCCTTGTCTTTCATGACACAGAATTGGGCTATCAAAGTTTAATGTTTCAGGGGAATGTTTTAACAGAATTGAAAGTGCCAAATAAGGAAGTTATTGCTTCGGTGCGTCAAAAAGAGCTACTTTTAAAAAGTGATGATGCTAAGGGGTATTCATCGTTTGATGTTGAAACTGGGCAAAGTCGATGGACGCATCTTTTTGATGTAGCACCTGTATTAGTTGCCTTTAATGACGAGATGCTATTGTTTCGTCAGAATGCAGATTTAGTAATATGGGATCATTATACCGGTAAGGAACGCTTTCGATTTGATCCGAAACGTGCGGATAATCCTAGTCTATTTTATGAGTACGACGGTACTTGGTACTTCGCTTATCCTAATACTATGTTGTATATTGGTGAGTATGAAAAAGAACATTCCTCTCATTAATTCTAAATATGACATTCAAGAGTTAATTCGTGAAGATGTAATTTCTTTGTGTTATCAGGGGGTTGATCATAATTCTAGATATCCGTTGCTTATTTGGGAATATAAGGCTGAATATTTAAATGCGCAGTTAGTAACACGTTTAATTCATTTATCCGGAAAATTAATTCAGATTCAACATCCCAACATGCTAAATATGCTGGATTATGTTTATGATGGGCAGTCGTTTTATGCGATCTATAAAAGTCCCGGAAAATTTGTAACTTTAGATACTTTTTTTAAACAGGTGAAAGAAGTAAAGGTTGATCAATTATGGTCTTTTTCATCTCAGTTATTAAGTGTTTTATTGACATTTGAGCAGTTAGGATTGAACTGTGGGGCTGTTAATTTTTCAGATATTCTTGTTACTTCAAATAAATCACTAGTTTTAAGTAGAGCCAGTATGTCTTTAGAAGTGTATAAAGCGAATCGGAAAAATTTAGCTGTGATTGAAGATTGCGTTTTTTATGCCCCTGAGTTTATTTTAAATGGGTCGTATTCGAATGCATCGGATATGTATAGCTTTGGGGTGTTGTTATTTATATTTTTTAGTCAGAAATGGCCTTACAAATATACTATTTTGATTGATCAGATGAGAGAAGAAATTGTGAAAGGACCCATAGATTTCGAGCCTAGTTATTCTCGCGTACCCGATCAATTAGCGAGATTAATAACTGTGTGTATGAAACCCGATAAAGAACATCGCTTTAGTTCTTTCGTGGAATTGATAAAAGTGTATCGAGGTGATTTGGGTTTTGTCGATATAGCGTCTAAATCAAGATCAAGGATAAAAGAGCGTTTGAGCGATTATATGGATTTAAAAAAATCAATTCTTGTCGTTACTTGGGTAAAGAGAACCTTGTTAGCTCTCTTGGTAGTGCTTATATTTTTTATTGTGAATCGGGTGCATTTCAGTTATATGACTTCTATTCCTGAAGTGGCTGTGCCTAATGTGATTGGTATGGAATTAAAAAAAGCTGAAACATTATTAAGTCAATATCAGTTGCGATCTTTGGTTTCTGGTGAAAAATTTCATTCAGAGATTAAAAAGGGAGGAATTATTGAAACAAATCCTCCGGTAGGTCGAGTAGTAAAAGAGAAACGTTTAATTCGCTTATTTTTATCAAAGGGATCGGGGCCTATTTTATTACCAGATTTAGTGGGGTATACAAAACAGAATGCCAAAAAATTATTAGATGATCATGGTATTTCTGTAGAGATTGTAAATGAAGCTTATTCCTTGCAGTATCCGCAAGGGTCTGTTTTATCACAAAGCCCGAATGCGAACACCCATGTGGGGCCAAGCGAAAATGTAAAATTGGTTTTAAGCAAAGGTGTCCCCATTACAGTGACAGTCAAAAAAGCGGTACCTAGCTTTAATCAAGATAAATCTCATTTAAGACGCGTGATGGTTGATTTGTTTATTTTAAAAGAATGGCCGAACCAAGCACTGTCTATTTATGTAGACAATAAAAGGGAGCGACGAAAATTATATTCGGGTCATATTGAATCAGGTAAGGAATTGAATTTAGAGTTTGAATTAGAGCTGGATGCAAACATAGACATATTTTTTGGCGATCAAAGTGTTTTTGTCAGTCCTATAAAAGATCAAGTAGAGATATAATGTTTTCTGTTTTTGAAGAATTATTAATGAAGCGCTTGTTAGAAGAAGCCGAGCAATTTCGGGGGTTAACGCATCCGAATCCTTTGGTTGCGGCAGCTGTTTATTCTGACGAAAGAATTATTAGTATTGGTGTGCACAAAAAAAAGGGCTGTGACCATGCAGAAGTCGATGCCTTGAAACAAGCTGGGGCTTTGGCAAAAGGGGCTAGTTTAATGGTGACATTAGAGCCATGTACGCATACTGGGTCTACAGGTCCTTGTGTGACTGCTATATTGGACGCGGGTATTTCTTCGGTGGTGTATGCAATTAACGATGTGTTTTCTTTTGTAAGCAACAATCCTGCAACGCCTATTTTAGAAGAACGGGGTATTCGTGTGCGTAGGGGCCTTTTAGAGAAAGAGGCTAAACAGCTTAATGAAGCTTATTTTTATGCACATTCGTACAAGCGCCCATTGTTGCTTTTAAAAGCGGCGATGACTTTAGATGGCTGTATTGCTTTAAAAAATGGCGATAGCAAATATTTGAGTGGTGAAGAGTCTTTAAAAAGAGTGCATAGTATTCGGGCGAATGTAAACGGTATAGTGATTGGTAAAAATACGCTTGAGACAGATAATGCTTTGTGTACAGTTCGTTATGGGGGCTTGAAGCCAGGTATGTCACAGCCGCCTGTGTTTGTTTTTGGGAGATCTACCGAATTTTTATCGTCTTTAGCACTTTTTTCGACGCCTGCTAGAAAAATTTATGTGACTTTAATAAAAAATTCGGACATGCAGAACCCTGGGTTTGATGCTATTTGGCCTGTTTTAGAATCGGACTCTTGTATAAATTGGTCTGTATTTTTTAAAAAATGTTACGAGGAATCTATTTATTCCCTGTTGTTAGAAGGAGGTGAGCGATTGTATTCATCGGCACTTCAATCTCATAATGTTTCTAAGGGGTGTTTTTTTATTACGCCGAAATTGATGGGTGCTAATAATGGGATTGCATTATGTAAATTAGGTCCTAAGCAGTCTTTAAAAGATATAGATAACATTAGTTTTTCAAAGATCGAAAAACTGGGTTCGGATGTATTAATAAGTGCTGATTTTCTTGATATAATAGATTCTTAACTACGTAATATTTAGAAGTTAAGGAGAATTTATGCTAGCACAAGAATCAGTAATAACGGCGATTAATTTACCAAAATTGAAATTGTTTAAACAAGGTAAAGTTAGAAATGTGTATGATTTTGGTTCGCATTTATTAATTGTTGCTTCAGATAGAGTGTCCGCCTTTGATGTTGTGTTGCCAAACGGGATTCCGAATAAAGGACAAACATTAACAACTCTATCAAAGTTTTGGTTTGATTTAACGAAAGACATTGTGCCTAATCATTTAATTTCTACAGATGTAGCTGATTTTCCAGATGAAACGGCTTTGTACCATGATATTTTGCGTGGACGGTCTATGTTGGTTAAAAAAACAGAATTATTACCGGTAGAATGTGTTGTGCGAGGCTATATTATTGGGTCAGGCTGGAAAGATTATCAAGAAACAGGTGAAATTTGTGGTATACAATTACGCCAAGGCTTGCGTTTAGCCGAACAGTTAGATGAGCCCTTATTTACTCCTGCTTTTAAAGCCGAGGTGGGCGAACATGATGAGAATATTTCTTTTGCAAATATGTGTGATATTGTGGGGCAAGAGCGAGCCAATTATTTGAAGCAAATAAGTTTAAAATTGTATAATTTTGGGCGTGAGTATGCGTTGAAACACGGCATTATATTAGCAGATACTAAATTTGAATTTGGTTTGCTTGGTGATGAAATAATTTTAATTGATGAGGTATTGACAGCAGATTCATCGCGTTATTGGCCAAAAAATGAGTATGAAGTAGGATCGTCGCCACCTAGTTTTGATAAACAAATTGTTCGAGATTACTTGGCTTCTACTAGTTGGGATAAACAAGCCCCAGGCC
>JBILGQ010000170.1:0-3596 GCA_044350955.1 Candidatus Marinamargulisbacteria bacterium
AAATTTTCTAATTTATTCTTAATTCTTTCTAACTCCTTCTTATCATCGTAAAGTTTAATAATAGAATCGGCTAATTCTGTGACGGGTAAGTTCTTTATTAATTGAGGGGCGATTATTTCTTGTGACATTATATTTGGAAGCGAAATAAATCGCGCTTTTTTGAGTAATAATGACACTATGTATTTATGCATTAACTCGCCTAGTACGGGAATGTATTTAAACAGGCCTAATAGGCCATCTATAGGGGCTAGTTGAGAAAATTGTGCCGGAAATATTGTTAGCATTGGCAATCGCATATACATCGCTTCAGCTGTGTTAGTTCCTGGTATAGAGACCATAAGCTTAGATACCGCCATAGCTTCTAAAGAATGTCCTTGAACGACATGGCAATTAAAGGGGGTTAAATTGGTGTTTAATTCTGAGTAGTCGTTGTCGGTAGAAAAAGGAGATAACGATAGTAGCATTGGGATATCAGGTCTTAGGTGATGAATAGTCTGTGTTAACTGTGAAAAATAGGGGATTAATAAGTTAAAATATTGGGGCCTTGATGCTGGTTGAATTAGTAAATATTCTTTATCGTCTAATAAAAGCTTGGCCAAACACTCTGTACGGCTTTGATTAAAGTCACGAATTCGCGCTGTCATTAAGTCGCCGTCTAGATGTTTAAAAAAAGTGCGCTTAAAGCGCCAACCTAATGCGCGTCTATGTTCGGTGTAGCCATAGGCAGAGAAGCCTGTTTTAAGAGATATTAGTTGGCTATAAAAGGGATCGCCTCCGCAATACATCACAGCGCCTTGTTTGGAACGTTTGGGAAAAGGTTTTAGGCTGAAAAGAGTTTTTAAGGTGGTTTTGACATCGTAAATTTCATCAATGTCTTGAAATGAGCTTGCGACAAGAGCTTCACGTTTTGTGGCATATTGGCAGGGTACTAATGCTAGTGTGATAAAAACATCGGGATTTAGTTCTTTCATGCGTTTTGCCAAAGGTTGTACCCAGGCAATTAATTCGCCTGGAGAGTTGGCTTGAATAATAAGATGACAGTTATTTGTAGTCGTCTGAGACACTGTTATACAGGTGTTTAATATCTTGATCAAACTTTTTAGGAACGATTAATAACGCATCGTCTGTATCTACGATAATGCAATCATTAACATGACACAAAGCTATGAGTTTTTTGTTTGAAAAAATAATATTTCTATGACTGTCATAAGTGATAGCTTTGCCTCGTATGGCATTTTGAAAGGCATCTTTTTCTAAATAGGGTTCTAAAGATGACCAGCTGCCGATGTCATCCCATTCAAACTCTGCCGGAACTAGGCTAATTTGTGGTCCTATTTTTTCAAGAAGTCCGTAGTCTATAGATAGTGGGTCTAACTTTGAATAATAGGTGGCAACGTTGTTTGGGTCTTTAATAGTTTGATCGGTCATTTTTTTTAGCTGCTTATAATGAGTCGGCATATGTTCATTAATTAACTCTAAAAGGCGCGAGGCTTTCCATACAAAAATACCCGCATTCCAAAAATAATGCTCATTTTTATAATACGATTCTGCTGTTATTGCATCGGGTTTTTCGGTAAACGACTTTACAGAATAAACATCACCTTGTTTGCTAGAGGTTTCTATATATCCGTAACCTGTATGCGCAGATCGAGGGCGAATGCCAATCGTCACTAAAGAATTATGCAGACGTACTTCTTCGATTGCTTTAAGAATTGTCGTTTCAAAGCCTTTTTGATTGCTAATCCAGGCATCGGCAGAGATGTTGACTAAAATCGCCTCAGGATCACGTTTTAAGGCTTCAAAAGCCCCCCAAACAATACAGGCAGCTGTGTTTTTTCCGAATGGTTCACGTAAAATATTATTTTGTTGAACGCTTGTAATAGCATCTAAATATTGCGATTGTTCGTTGTTGGCTAGTAACCAACAGTTTTCATTATCAATTAAAGGAGCTATGCGATTAATCGTGTAATCGAGGAGAGGGGAATCGCCTAAAATAGATAAAAATTGTTTGGCTTTTTTTAATCGAGACATGGGCCAAAAACGCGAGCCTTTACCACCGGCCATTATCATTGCATGAATCATGGGTCTACTATAGCCTAGAGCTGTGATTTTTAGAAGAATCTGTTAGAATTCGCCCATGGTTCCACTTTTAAATCATCAAATTTTTGGCGATAAAAAAAACGCTTCACTGATTATTCTTCATGGTTTATTAGGATGTGCAGATAATTGGCGAAGTTTAGCTAAGAAATTTTCTGAAAATTTTTTTGTCATTGCTGTTGATTTAAGAAATCACGGCAGTTCTTTTCATCACCTCAGTATGACTTATGCCGATATGGCTAACGATGTTTTTGGTCTCATAGAAACTTTAAATTTAAGTGATGTGATGATTATTGGTCATAGTATGGGAGGCAAAGTTTTAATGCAAATGCTTGCCCAGGATGAAACGTTTATAAAGAAAGCTATCATCGTAGACATTGCTCCGAAGGCCTATGATTATCATCACCTAGCTATGCTGAACTTTATTTCATCTTTAGAATTAAAGAATTTTAGCACAAGAACAGAGCTTGATAAGGCCTTATCTACAGAAATAAAAAGTAGCATGATACGTAATTTTGTATTAAAAAATATTAAGAAAGACGAGAGGGGCTTTTATTGGCAGGTGAATTTACCAGCCATTTTACAAGCCTATCCACATATTATGTCAGAAATTTTATCTAATCATCACCCTAAAATTAGCTGTCCTACATTATTTATCGCTGGCGAAAAATCGACTTACATTCAAGAGTCTGATCATCAGCGTATTTATGAGCTTTTTGATAGTGCTGAGATAGTAATTTGTTCGCAAGCAGGGCATTGGGTTCAGGCGGAAAATCCGGATGAGTTTTGTAGTATTGTTATAAAGTTCCTGGATACTAAGCACGGATAAGAGCCATGGCTCTAAAATATGTATTTAGTAGAAGTAGAAAATCCTGTAAAATTCACTAGCTTTACACATGATTTATATAAAGGAAGATTTATGCCAGTTCGACTAAGACGCACTGACTCATTTACTGTTGGTTTTATAAAACAAGGTGCAAACGGAAGTTCTGCAATGTTAGATACAACTAAACACAACGAACGAATGCTCGTTTTAGAAAGACAATCGCCATTTTATCGTTCTGAAACAGGAGGTTTAGCTGCAAATCACACAGCCTTATTTGCAACACAGAAATTAGGAGCGATTATTCCTATAAAACTTCCAGAATTAACTCGGCCCGAAAAGTCACAAAAAAAAGGCGAAGAAAAAAAAGATTACAATGCACTTTGCACAAAATTAATTAATTTTTGGGATAAATTTGTTGCCGAGAATAATTTGAAAAATACGAATGATCGTCTAAATTCTGATGAGATAATTCGAAAATTAAAGCGTTATCATCATTCAGCACAAAATTTACGTTCTAAAATGTTAAATCCCTATCGTGCAAAAGATTTGAAGCGTTTGTTATCAGAACTTAAAACCGTTAACAGTAAATTTAAACTTTAAATAAATTTTGATTCAGACTCTTAAGAATGTCTAAAAACGCTTCTGATAACGATGGCAGTAGGGGCTTTTGCCC
>JBILGQ010000171.1:0-3578 GCA_044350955.1 Candidatus Marinamargulisbacteria bacterium
AGTTCTATGGAAATAGAATAAGCTGGGCTAAAATTGGTCAGATTGGGTATTTCGCGACAGAGCGTTCTTTCGGCCTAAGATGGCGTGCTGCTGTATGCCTTTTTGCCAGGGAACCTGTACTAATTGTCCGGCTGTACTGTGTTGAATGGATTTGTCTGATAAATCCCAGAGTTGTTCAACGGTAATTTGGCAGTGATCTAACTTAGGATGAAACACTTCTATGACGTCACCTACATAGATGGTTCTATAGCACTCAAAGGTAATTCGGCGACCTTTTTCGGCATCTAATATTTGTCCTATTTTTTCGTAGTCTGAATTACTTGGCATAAAATTTGAGTTGTATCGGCGTCTGTCTGTTTGATTGGCTTTGAAAAAACCTGGTTTTTGTGGGCGTGATGTTAGCGCTTCTAATTCAGAAATAGCATAATTTTTTTTATGTAAGGCTTGGTGATAAAGTTTGATAGCCATTTTTAGGGTGTCTTTGTTTTGGCCGCGGCAATCAATAATCCAGCCTTTTAAGTTTAGATTCAGTAATAACTCGCTGTAGGGTAATAAACAACGATCAAAATAAGCGAACATAAAATGGCCGTGATGATTGTCTAGAAAAGTAAAACGTCGGCCTGGGTAATCTTCGTCTTGGGCTAACATGTGAATCTGTTCTTTTTGCTCTGGCTTTTCAAAGTCGGGGTTTAAGCCAGCCATAAAACGGCGTGTTGAATATTGAATTAGAATTTGGCCTTGTACTACACATTCAAAGTTTGTTTGTACTTGTTGGCTGATGTGTTTAATTTTATCATGAGGCAATTCCATGTTCAGTGTTTGTCGTGCGGCTAATTTTGAAATTTCGTCTATGCTCATCCAGTTGTTATTGCACATTTCGGAGAGAAATATTAAGTTAATTTGAGGTAATAATTCTTTGAATTTTAATAATAATCCCAGATCTTGAACGCGTATAAAGTCACAGGGGTTTTGTTTTATTACTGCGATAAAATTATTTATTAAAGGGTCTTTGTCGTGATGAAATAGTAGGTCGCATTGTACCGATATGATTAGTTTTGAATGGGTTGATCGGCTGTAATGAATGAGAGACTGAATATGATTAAAATGAGGGTCTTCATTAAACTCTTCCCACGATCTGATAGAGATTTGGGGGTCGTTTATAATGATATGAGTTATTCCTAAGGCAACGGCTTCATCGATGTCAGAGCTACTGTTTATATAGGTAATAAGTTCTGTTTTAACTGACATCTAAAAATTGTAAGCAGTAGCGTTAAAATAGTACAGGTAAAATTTTGGCTCTGTCGCGAAATACTCAATCTGATCAATTTTAGCCCGGCTTATTCTATTGCCATAGAACTTCGCCGTGCTAGAAATTGTCCATCTTGGGCATTTGGCGACGTCGCTGTTTTGATGCTTCTTGAAAAGTATGTAAATCAAAGATTGAACTTTAATTTTATATAAAAATTCACTTTATCATAAAATTCTGTTGTTTCAAGAATTCACAAAAAATAATGTGAAATTTTTTTAAAAAAAACTCGTAAACTAATATAAAGAATATGTTTAAAAATTATAATGAGTGTAAATAAGGAGTTGTTATGGCAAATGGATTAAACAACAGTATTAAAAATGGGGGTTCTTCTCCTTTAGGTTTTGTCTCAGCTGCTATCAATGTAGTAAAACGCCAAACTCAACAACAAGCACAGGCTGTTCATTCTTTAAAAACAGGTCTTTCTTTGCTTATAAATAAAAATGTCTTTACAAATCCGGCGCAACGTAAAGCTGCTCAGCGTGTAAAAGACTACAGAGACAATAAAAGAAAGCAGCTTGAAACTCAAATTAATAAACATGACGTAAAGAGAGCTAGGCGATGTGCTTCAGAAGTTATAGAGACAGATATACAAAAAAAATCTTCAGTTTTACAGAACGAAAGTAATGAAAATATCGTGACTGATGATGAACAAAAAACTCATGAAAAAAATGAATTAGTTAAATTCGATTTTGATGCTTTACTTCAAGATATTCAAGTCGTTGAAACGGATGATGATTCTTTCTCAGATGATGATGATCAAGATATGTTTCAAGATGATTCTTCAAGTATTCAAGAAAAATCTGCTGATAAATTAAAACTCGAAAACGAGAAAGCTGAAAAGGAAGCTGAAAAAAAAGCTTATGACCAAGCGTACGGAAAAATTTTAGATTTATCGGAACACAGCGACGATATTAAGGATATTAAAGATAAAGATGGAGATATTGATGTTAAATATCAAATTTCAGGAGGTGCAAATGGGGGAGTATATCCTGTAGGGGAGTCTCAATTATTAAAAGTAATTTTAGTAAGAGATCATAAAGGCCCTCATTTATCTCGAGTAGTAAGTGTACAGAATGAGTATGATATTCAGTTTAAATTAAACGATTCTGGTATTAGCCCGCATGTGTATTATTTAAGTAAAGTTAATTATAATGGTTATGATACTTTGTTATTAAAGATGGATAAAGTACCTTCTGAGGATGTAGAGGATACAAAAAACTTAGTCTTTAAACAGAACGAAAAGGACAGAAAAGTTATCGTGGCTGATTTTGTTAGTAAAGTATTTCAAATGCACGAAAAAGGGGTAGTGCACCGCGATATTAAACCAGGAAACCTTATTTTAGATAGTACAGATAATCGTATAAAAATTATTGATTTTGGTACAGCACTTTTGCGTGATGTTTGTCATGAAGCTGTTACCTTTGGGATTGAAGGGACTCCTCCTTATATGGGCTTTGTAGGAGAGGAAGACAAAGTAGGTCACACAGTTTCTGAAGCAAAACAAGGAGATTTAACGGCAACCCTATTAACTGCCTATGAATTTCTAACAGGAGATAGTATCGTAAAAACAGTATATAATGATTGTAATATATTTTCTTGTGGACATGTTCGAACTCAAATCGCAACAAAGAAAGAAAAACAAGATGAAGTATTAAGCACAATGCAAGAAAACTTAACAAAAGCAGTCGAAGATAAGACATATGTAGATGGACTTATGACGCTTCTGACAAGCCTATTTAAAAGAGAATTAACTGCAGATGCAATGAAAATGCATTTTCTTAGGGTTTAATTGCTTTCTAACCGAAACGATTTTAATTCTGGAGCTTTTTTATATAGGTGGTTTAAATGGGTTTTTAGGGTAGGTTTTGAGATCTTTAGCTTATTTAATATATCTTGATTACTATCTTTTTCAATGATGAAATTTGCAATTTCTATTTCTCGTTTGGTGAAATGGCGGTCTTTAAAAAAGTCTTTGTAGTGGCTTAATTTATTTTTTGACGGATAAAAAAGCGTAAATTTTTTATTATTTTCGATGTATTTAATGATGTTTCGCATTTTATGAGATAGTTTGTTTGAATCGTCGTTGCATTTGTTGCAAAATTTATCGATTTTTTCGCCACAAATTGATTTGCAACTGTCGTTTTGAAATAATACCTGTTTGTCAGATGAGGCTATGCATAATGCCATGCCTTCGAAATTAAATAGCTGATTAAGGTCTTTTGTCATTTTGGTTTAACTAGTTTTATTTAAACGCGATAAAATGGCAAAA
>JBILGQ010000173.1:0-3532 GCA_044350955.1 Candidatus Marinamargulisbacteria bacterium
TGACAATTCAGGTATTACTAAAGAACACCTTGCCGAATTACAAATCATTTCAAACGACTTGTTACTCACAAAAAAATTAACAGATATACAAAACGGAAAACCCTGCAATAAGACAATCCCAGCTAACCACTACCTATGTAGACAACTACATAAAAATAGCCCCTATAATGACGAATTAAAGCATTGTTTTTTATTTAGCAACAAGCTACACGCTCATGAATACTTAAGTGCTAAAAAAAAGCCTTTTTTGCATGTTGTTCAAATTGGTATTGGAGGCTCTCATTTAGGCCCCAAAGCTGCTTATACTTTTTTCGATTCCGTTTTTTGCAAAGAAAACAAAGAAAAAAAACTTTCGGCCAGTTTTATTTCTAATTGTGACCCAATCGAATTTAAACTAAAAATGCGTCATATTTCAGCCGATCAGACCTTATTTATTATCGCCTCCAAAAGTGGAAATACACAAGAAACGCTAATGAATGTAGAACTCTTAAAAGACTGGGCAAGCAAAGAAGGATTATCTAAAGAAGATCTAAAACAACAATGTATTATCATTAGCTGTAAAGACAGTGATTTGATTCAACAAGATATCGCTAATCAGCATTTTTTTATAGATGAACCTATTGGTGGGCGTTTTTCTCTTAGTTCTGTTATAGGTTGTTTACTGCTGACACTTTGTTTTGGCCAAGAGCCTGTTTTAGAATTTTTAAATGGCGCCAACGAACAGGATCTTATCAGTCAGAACGACGATATAACAAAAAATTCAGCTTTACTCGCAGCATTGATTTCTGTGTATTACACACAAGTTATGGGCTTCAATACCCACGCAATTGTACCCTATTGTTACCCATTATCAGTGTTCCCAGCCCATTTGCAACAACTTATCTGTGAAAGTAACGGAAAAAACCATGATTTAAACGGCAACCGCATAGATTATCCTACCAGCCCACTCATTTTTGGTTCAGCAGGAACAAATGCCCAGCATTCATTCTTTCAACTCTTACATCAAGGTACACAAACCATACCTATAGAATTTATTAGCTGCAACGAATTAATTACAGATTCTTCACTTACAAAAGCGGCCTCTCATAAATTACTAACCAATTTAAAAGGGCAAATTCAAGCTTTCAGAGAAGGAGATAATCATCTTATCCCCGGAAATAAACCCACTACACATATAGAACTACATGAATTATCTATTAAACATTTCGGCGCACTATTAGCATTTTACGAAAACAAAACTGCCTTTCAGGGTTTAATATGGGGCATTAATTCCTTTGATCAACCAGCCGTACAATTAGGAAAAACCCTTACAAACCAATTACTGATTAAATCAAATTAACATTTTAACTTAATAAATAACGTTTCACTACCAAAAAAACATAACGGAATAAAAACCCCCAACGTCGCATACGACTAGGTTCTTGTAATCCACGATATAACCACTCTAGCCCCCATTCACGAAAGAAATTTGGAGCCAAGCGCTTGTTGCCCGACAACACATCAAAAACACCCCCAACTCCTATTGCTATACCACGAGTCGCAGTAAGTGACAAATATTGGATAAAATATTCTTGTTTAGGAAAGCCCAAACCAACAAAAATAAAATCTGGCGATTTTTCAATAATATCATCGTTAATTTCTTTGTTTTTTTCTGCTGAGAAAAAACCATGATGCGAGCCCAAAATTTTAGAACCCGGATAATTATTTTTGCAAAATAATACTGCCTTCTCAATTGTATGCTGAGTAGCCCCTACAAAGTAAAAACTATAGCAATTCATTTCTAATAACAGTTTAACCAACGACATTCCTGTAATAACGGGCAAATTATAGCCGTGCAATAATCGTCCAGACCACTTTATTCCGACACCATCAGCTACAATTATATCTGCTTCTTTAATCCATGTTTTTAGCAAAGGATCGCTTTCAGCACCCGCTACCATTTGCGGATTTATGGTAACCACTCTATGAAACCCAGGGCTCTTTACAAGAGCATCTAAGTTCGCAAAACACTGATCTTGCGATTCATTCCAAATAGTGTACCCAAAAAAAGATTCTGTCATATTATATCCTTGCCGCATTGGCACGATTAATCTGTTTATCAACCGCTAACACTAACTGCTCTTTATACTGACTATAATTATTTTTTACTTCCAAAAACAACTCTTGTAAGCGCATTAAATCGAAGTCTTTTTCATATAGTTTTATGCAAGGTTGGCCAAGTTCGGCAGCAATTTCTGCTACTTTCGGATCATAGGCTAAAGCTATGAACGGAATCCCTTTAAGGCCTGCCCACACACAAGAATGATAGCGCATTGCGATTAAAAACGATAGTTCATAACTCTCTTCATTATAAAATCCCTCAGCTTGAATGGGTATACAACGACAACCTAATCCTATCATAAACTGTTCATCATAGGGTCTATAAAACGACAGTCCTAACGCATCTTTAAACTGAAGATTGGCCTGTTTGAACAAACCCTGAATAACAGCCTTATGCTTACCAGAACCACACAATGCTACACCCACCTTAGACAAATGTGTATTAGAATTAATCTGTGTTAATGCTGAATAAAAAGCTATATCAGCTGTAATTCTCGCCTGTTTTAGTGACGAAACAAATCGATAACTATTGTTATCACGGACCGAAATATAACTGGCACTTTTAAGTGCCATAACCACTAAACTCTGAAAAACTTTCCCTTTTATTGGCCCTATCCCTTGATTAAATACATACAATTTTTTATGACATAATTTAGCCCAAAAAATTAAGACAAGGTAAAATAAAAAACTTTTATTCGAGGTACTATTTTGTAAAAGCCCTCCCCCACCTAATACAACGGCATCACAACTAAAAATTGCCCTAAATAGGGGCCCCCACGAATACTTAGAAACCGAATCATCCGAATTTTTTGAACTTAAATAACTATAACTCGCCCCCTGAAATTGTCTTTTTATAAAAAGACGCGTATTAGCCAAGCAAACATCATCGCCCGTATTATTTTCATCATAATAGCCAATTAAAAAGAATTTCATTTATACAATAATTGTTCCCTGATAAACCAGTTCCGCAGGGCCCGACATAAACACATAATTCGTTGATTCATCCCAAACTATAGTTAAAGAACCTCCTGGCAGCTTCACCGCAACCTCTCTATCACATAAACGATTCGATACAGCTGCGACTACTGCTGCACAAGCCCCCGTACCACAAGCCAAGGTTAGTCCAGCACCACGCTCCCAAACTACCAAGTCAATATGCGACGAATCGATCACTCGCGCTGAACCAACATTCACTCCTTTCGGAAAATTAGCATGACTTTGCAACGCAGCTCCGATCTGATTAAATATCTCATTAGAACTATTTTTCGTATTAAAAATCACGGCATGCGGATTCCCCATAGATACCGCGAAAGTCTCAAGCTCTTGGCCCGCCACAGAAATTTGTCTTTTTTGAACTAAACTTTGCTCATTATCATGAATATCAGCATCAAATTGAGGATTGCCCATATTTACAGTCACAGCATCTACATGA
>JBILGQ010000172.1:0-3532 GCA_044350955.1 Candidatus Marinamargulisbacteria bacterium
AATCTCTCACCAAAGTTCTTACATTTTTTTCATCTTCACTAAAATCTTTCTCATTAGTATAAAACAACTCGGGATCAGCCGCTTTTAAATTTTCTATTTGTTGACTTACCTTACCTACCATTGTCGTATTATGTACTTTACTTTGTGTACCTGAATGGGCAAAAAGAATATTTAAATCTTCTTGTAACTCTTTCTTATTTTTTTTCTTAAATTCCTTACTGTCTCTACTTTTTTCAAATATTTTTTGAAGAAGCTCTTTACTTTCTTTTGAATGCTTATTTTTTTGAATGAGGGCTTTCGCTTCTTGAAATTTTTCAGCTCTTTCTCTTATACTAAGATTTTCTATTGGTCCCTTTTCATAAGCTTTAACGATTATGTCTCTTAATTTTTCATTATCTTCAACCACTAAAAAATTAATCTCTGAATTTCCCTCTTTTTTTGCGTAGAGATTCGCAGTACTCGATACATCACGTAGTTTATAATCTGATTTCTTTCGATTCCTTTTCATAAAATCGTTTACAGCTCCCCGAACTGCTACCCTCTTCACATTTTCATCAAAATCCCGTTCTCGATCTCTATCTTTTGATTGTTGAATACGTTGGTCCCTTGCAATTGGAGACTCTGATTTCAACTTCGTTTCTTGATTAGCAACTACCTCTAGCATGTGATTTATATCTTTTAAGATACTATCTTCTTTATTTTCCCTGTTTTCAGCCTCCCTATTTAAGTTCGTGAGTCTAATTTGAAGATCTTTAACTTCTTCAAGGGTAGCGCCCTCTAACTGACCTATTAATGTTTGTGTATTCATGCCAGTGGCATCTTTTGATGCCTCAATCAATTTCCTCACCTCTAGTATATCTTGATCATAACTACCTTCAGGGGCTGCATTTTCACCACCTATGTTTGGAAGTAATTTTTTATTATTATATCCCTGTTTGTGAGGCCCGCCAGGTGCATTAAGAGGCCTATGACGAGATCTTTTTGTAAACTCCTTCAAATTATCGCTAAATTTCTCATCAGGAGAAATATTGCCAGTATTCTTTAAGGCCGTATTTTCAAGCGAACGTAACCCTGAATGCATAACACCAATCATACCTGCTATAAACCCTCCTTTTACAAAGCCAGCAGAACGCATTCCATCATTGATTTTGGTAATGGCAGTGGGATCCCCTGCGCTTAAAAAATCTTTAGATATTGCTTTTTTCGCTCCCTCCCCTAAAAAGGAAGCTACCATTCTCATATTAATGGTATCATTTTTATCATTATTGTTTGTCAAATTAAAATGTGTTTTCATCGCAGGGTTTGAACTATCACGCAACCCTTTAAAGAACTTATCGGCAGAATTGCCTACTATATCATTAAGCATTTTACTAAACACTTCTTTTGTAAGTTCACCAGTAAAATTCCCCACTTTATTAGCTAACTTGTCCATATTATCTTCATTACCTTCTAATGCACGATTCAGTATTTCCCATACCTCCAGTTCTTGCGCTTGTTCTTGATGTCTTAATTGATCTTTAACTGCGTCTAATAATTTTACATGATTTCTAGGGTTTAATAACGGAGCCATAGAAGCGCCCATACGACTAGCAGCTTTAATAATATCGTCTAATATTTTTTTAAACGCTTCTTCGTTTGATTTTGTAATTTGTGCAATTAAAATCTCATTTTCAAAAGCAGAGGTACCCATGAAACTCACAATACCTGTCGTACCGCTATACGTCGGGGCAGTCTGCGATAGACGCTCAAAAGCTCCATTCGCAATTTCTTTTTCCATCTGATCACCATTTTCATCTAAAACAGCATTGCCATCGGAATCAACTTCACCTTCAAATTCTACATTACCAATCTCAACATCATCGCTATACTGCTCTTCATTTGATAACTCCAAAAAACGCATAGCGTCGGTCATAACCATACTCATAAACATCGTATATACTTTATTTAGTTTTTCAGTGAAATCAAGACGTCTCGCACGTGCACTGGCATGACGTTCAGCATCGCGATGCTCTGCACCACTGCTAGCTCTCGTATTATCTAAGCCTTTTGGACGACCCTTAGGGTCAACTTCACCATTATTTTTTTGTTGTTTTTTTCGTAATTCGGCTTTACGTTTTTGTTCGGCTTGTCGATTCTCAGAAGAGTTCACGATATCGTCAATTACTGAAAAAGGGTTAACAAGAGTTTCTAAAATTTTTCTCAGTCCGAAGCTAATTGCAGCCCCTACTTTATCACCCCCTTCCTTCTTTTTCTCTTTGCTTTTCTCATCATCATTTTTCTGTTTTAGCTTAGCAACCTTATCTTTTGCACCCTTTAATTCATCCTTGGCTTCAGCTAATTTCTTTTCGGCAGCTACTTTTGCATCCGGATCAGCGGCTTCTAATTCGGCTGCTGCAGCATCAACCGCGGCTTCTGCATTCGTTACTCTTTGGTCAGCTTGTATTTTTTTACTTTTTTTCGCTTCTTTTTTCCTTTTACTCTCTGTAATCGCGTCTGAAGCTTCTGTTAAGCCATCATTTATAACCTGCGCAATCTTATCTCGTATCTTTTCTAAAAACTGCGATTGTAATTTTGATAAAGACTGAGCCCCCTGAAACAACTGTTGCATTTTAGACAACTCACTTTTTAGGTATTGATTAATTACCGCATTAATAATATTTCTATTACCAACAGAAGAACCCCCACTTATCTCTCCAATTTCTGTGGTAATCGCTTCTAATAACTTATTTTGCAATTGTACCAACATCGTCAATTCTCTGAATCGACGCTTAGTAGCTGATTGTATTTTTGCTAATAAGGCTTTGTTCACAACAAAGCCCCCTCGAGAAGAAAATTTAATAGCATTACTGGGCTTTAAATCGGCATAAGTTTTATTCATACTAGCATCGTCTAAGCCAGAATTTTTTAAAGTATCATCGGCTATTTGCTCATTTTTACTTTTTTCTTCAGTTCCTGTTATTGAAGAGTCTTCCTCACTTTCTTGCTGATCTTCGTTATCAAAATATTCTGCTTCCAAATATTCCAAGCGTTGCGTAACACCAATCAGCATAATTAAGCTATAAGTAAAAGTCCCCGCAGTCTCTGTAGCTGCTCTGACGGTACCAGCTTTTACGGCATCTTTTAAAGCTTTCCACTTTTGCTTATCACCACCACCAGTGGCTACTTTTGAATACTGTACGAACAATAACGGAGACATTATTACCATAGCAGCCACTGCAATTGCAGCCCGGCTAATCTCGGCTTCATAGGCATTTTTTGATGCTGTCCGTGATGTAAACTCTTCTAAAACAGTATTAAAGGTATCTAATTGAATCCCGTTATAGCGATCGATAACCTTCATAGCCGACGATAAAGCCCCACTGTTTACCATAGTACCAAACATTTGTTGCAATTCTTGTTGCTTTTGATGATACAAGGCTTGCTCGACCATCATAATTAACATTCTTAGCGTAAATACACGCGTTAGCTGATCTTGCGCTTCCATAACAGAATTCATATTTACCATTTGATAATCAAAGGTAGTAGACGCCGA
>JBILGQ010000174.1:0-3526 GCA_044350955.1 Candidatus Marinamargulisbacteria bacterium
TTATGGAGTTAGCTATACAATTGTGGACTGATATTCCGATATACTCTAAATTTTAGATGATAATTACGCTTCAGCAGTTTACTGTATTTATTCTTATAGTCTCACGTTTTACGGGTATGGTAGTTAGCGCCCCTTTTTTTAACATGAAGTCGATTTTTTCGACTGCTAAAATTGCCCTGATTTTTTGGGTGTCTTTGTTGGTTTTATTTGTTATTCCGCTTCCTCTTCAATTACCCACAGCACTATTAACTTTATTTGTTGCAGTTGTATTAGATTTTTTTATTGGGGTTGCTATAGGCTTTGTGGCTAATTTAATTATTATGACTGTGTCGTTTGCGGGTACCTTAATGGATACTCAAGCAGGTTTAAGTTCGGCAGCTACATTAGATCCTATTTCGGGGTCAAATTCGGCATTATTAGAGCAGTTTATGCAATATATAGCTATTATGATGTTTTTAATCCTGAATGGGCATCATTTGTTATTATCGGCTGTATTCGAGAGCTTTTCGGTTATTCCGATAGGCACTCCGGTGGATATGAGTGAAGGATCATTGTTTATAGTTGGTTTAGGAGCTAATTTATTTAAGACTGGGTTTCAGTTAGCAACACCTATTATTTTGGTTGTATTTATTATTGATTTTTCTTTTGGAATACTAAATAAAATAGCTGAACAAATAAACGTATTTCAACTAGGATTTCAGGTGAAACCAATAGTGTCTATTTTTATTTTTCTAGGGGTAGCTCCCGGGTTTGTATATATCCTGACCAAAATTATAGAAGAATCGCTGGGTAATATTATTAAGGTTTTGGGCATAATAGCTCAGTAAAGGAGATCTATGGGAGACGATTCTGGCGAAAAAACCGAAGAACCAACGCCCCATAAGCTGGAAGAAGCTAGAAAAAAAGGACAGGTTTCTAAAAGTAAAGATTTTACAGCTGCTGTTGTCTTGATGGTTTCTTATTTTTCATTAAAAATATTTGCCCCTTTTATTCTTGTCAATTTGCAAGCTATAGTAGCTGTCTCATTTACTCATATTCCACACGAGTTTAACTCTAGTATTGCGATGATGATTTTAAAACAGGCATTAATTTTATTTTCTTTTTCTATTTTACCTTTATTTGCGGTTAACTTTTTTACGGCTTTAATTGTAGAATATTTGCAAGTAGGAGCTGTTTTTTCATTTGAACCTTTGAGTCCGTCGCTAGATAAGATAAATCCTATAGAAGGTTTTAAAAAACTAGTGTCTATGAAGCAATTTGTAGAGCTCTTTAAATCGATTTTAAAGATGGCTGTTGTGGGTTATATTATTTATGCGGTATTAAAAGATGAATTTATTTACGTATTAATTGCCCAAGAGCTTACTATTTTGCAAACAGTAGCGATAGCAAGTTCCTTGATGTTCAAGATAGTTGCTAGGGTGTGTACTGTTTATTTGATTATAGCGATCATGGATTTATTTTATCAGCGCTACGAGTATATGAAAGGCTTAAAAATGTCTAAGAAAGAAATAAAAGATGAGTATAAGCAATTAGAAGGAGATCCCTTGGTAAAACAACGTCAGCGTGATGTTCAACGTGAAATGGCTTCTGGTCGGCAAATGGGCTCTGTGCCTGATTCTGATGTTATAGTAACGAACCCGACTCATTACGCTGTGGCAATTCAATATGTGCCAAATCAGATGCAAGCTCCTAAAGTCATTGCTAAAGGGCAACGGTTAATTGCGCTTCAAATTAAACAGATTGCCGAAAAACATTTTATACCGATTATCGAAAATCCACCCATGGCCAGAGCTTTATATGAAACCCCCGTAGGTGCTGATGTGCCACAAGAATATTATAAGGCAGTGGCAGAGATACTAGCCTTTGTGTATAATCTAAAAAAGAAAAAGAAAAAGAAGCGCTTTTAGCTTATTAAAAATCATATGATAAATTTAAAACAATTCAAATCGTTGTTCTCTATCGCAGACATAGCATTAGCTGTGATCGTTATTCTGATCATTGCATTAATGGTTATGCCTATTCCTTCTGTTGCCTTAGATTTACTTATGGTTTTGAATATAGGTATATCAGTGATGGTGTTGTTAATTGCCATGTATTTATCAGAACCGCTTGATTTTGCGGCTTTTCCGTCATTATTGCTCATTTTAACTTTGTTTAGATTGTCGTTAAACGTAGCGTCTACCAAACTGATTTTATCGAAGGGCGCTGATTTTGATGGAGAAGTTATTTTGGCTTTTGCAGAGTTCGTGACCAGCGGAAACTTTGTTGTGGGGGTTGTGGCCTTTGTCATTATAACACTTGTGCAATTTATGGTTGTTACTAAAGGGTCTGAAAGGGTAGCTGAAGTTGCGGCTAGGTTTACTTTAGATGCATTGCCAGGTAAGCAGATGAGTATTGATGCTGATTTAAATGCTGGGTTAATAGATTCTGATCAAGCGAAACTTCGTCGTAAAAAATTAGAGAAAGAGTCAAACTTTTTTGGATCAATGGACGGTGCGAATAAGTTTGTTAAGGGTGATGCCATAGCTGGTATTGTTATTGTAATTATCAATATTGTGGGCGGTATTATTATTGGTAGATTTCAACAAGGATTAAGTTTAAGCGATGCCATATATACCTTTACTCGATTTACAGTTGGTGATGGCTTAGTAACTCAGTTGCCAGCACTGCTGATTGCTATCGCAACCGGTTTGGTTGTTACTAAATCAGCGTCTGAAGAAAGTTTGGGTCTTGATGTAAAGAATCAAATATTCTCACAACCTAAAGCCTTTGCTGTTACGTCTATTATTTTAATGTTAATGGCACTGGTGCCAGGCTTGCCTACGGTGCCTTTTATGGTACTAAGTATTCTGAGCGGAATTTCGGCTTATTATATTGTTAAGATAAAAGAAGATAATGAAGAATCGGCTATCGAAACGGCACAAGGAGCTTCTAAAGATAGTTTAAAAAAGCCCGAGAATTTATTGGGGACTTTAAGTTTAGATCCTATCAGCTTAAAAGCTGGCCGAAATTTAGTGCCGTTAATAGACCCCAATCAAAATGGCCCCTTGCTAGAGCGCATTACTTTAGTACGCTATCATATAGGGCAGGAATTAGGGTTTGTTATTCCTGGGGTGCGGGTTATGGATGAATTAAGCTTATTACCCAATCAATATTTAGTTGAAATAAGAGGGACTAAAATTGCTATTGGAGAGGCTATCCCTGGGCATGTATTTGTCAAAAGATCTTCGAATGAGATTACGCCGCTGGGTGTTGAAGTTATCGAAGCGTCGGACCCAGTTGATCAGTTGCCTTCGTGTTGGGTATCAGAAGACCAATTATTGGCCTTACAAGATAATGGGATACCGTTTTTGAATATAGTAGATTTTATAGCCGATCATTTTTCGGAAGCTATTAAACAACATGCCGATGAAATTATGACCAGACAAAATGTTCAGTCGTTGATGGAGTTGGTAAAAAATACCAATGCGGCGATTGTAAGGGAACTTGTGCCAGATATGTTATCGCTAGGCCAAGTGCATAAAGT
>JBILGQ010000175.1:0-3523 GCA_044350955.1 Candidatus Marinamargulisbacteria bacterium
ATTTTTTCTTATTATGTATTAGAATACGTAGATTACAGGTTCTTTTATAAAGTGGTTTTAGATCCTGTATATTTAAAAATTATTCGATTTACAGTGATTGGAAATGTGTTTGTATTAATAGGGTTAACGGTTAAGTTTTATTCTGATCTTACTGAGCATTATAAGCTTTCTTTAACCACTATGCAGACTATTTATTCTATTACTGATCGTGAAACAGAAATTGTGTCGTTACTTTTAGAAGGTAAATCGAATAAAGACATTGCCCAAGAATTATACGTTGAAGAGGTAACGATCAAAAAACATTTACAAAATATTTTTAAAAAATTTTCTGTTAAAAGCCGTGCTGAATTAATTGTGTTATTAAAGAAATGAATCAGATTATGAAGACTTTTTTAAATAAAGTATGGCAGTTGGGGCTTAATCAAAATTTGTCTTACGAAGAAAGTAAGCGAGTGGTACTTAGTAATAAATTATTTTTTTTGTATGTGGTGATTGTAACGCCCTATGTGTATGTGTTTCAGGCGTTGAACAGCCTGTTTATGACTGTGGTGGCATTTTTTATTTCTTTGCATTGTGTGATCGCATTGTTTTTGAATTATAAGCAGTATTATTGGGCAGCTAGGGTTTTATTTGTGTTGTCGATAGCCATTCCTACCTATCTGTGCTCAGCGATACTAGGTCCAGAGAGTGGGGTTCAATATATTTGTTTTGCCATTATGATTGCGTCGTATTTGTTGTTTTCAAAACGAGAAAGTAAGTTAAGATTGATTTTTTTGGTGTTTCATATGGCGACTTATATTAGTTTAGAGCTTATGAATTATCGGTTTATGTATAAAATTGTATTAGAGCCTACAGATTTAATGATTATTCGTATTCTGATTATTTTGAGTATTTTTATTATTATTGGTCTTACTGTAAAGTTTTATTCTGATCTTACGGAACATTATAAATTGTCTTCAACAACATTGCAGAATATTTATTCGATAACAGACCGCGAAACAGAAATAGTAGTGTTACTTTTACAAGGTAAATCGAATAAAGACATCGCGCAGGAATTGTTTGTTGAAGAAGTCACTATCAAAAAGCATATGCAGAATATTTTTAAAAAATTTAATGTTAGTAACAGAACTTCTTTGATGGCTTTGCTTTTGAAATAAGTTTTTTGTGCTTTTATAGCGATTTACTACTAAAGTAGTAGCTTGTTTCTTATGTTTTTATACTTTTGTATAGTAGGAATTTATTAAGTTTTTTTGAATAATCATCTTCTATTAAATTATTAGAAGGAGTTTGTATGAATAAAAAAATTTGTGTTATTGGGTTGTTTTTAATAATGTTGTCGGGATGTGCTTATATGCCTCATGACGTTACGATAGACCCTAAACTTCCTGTTGAAAGTCGTGATATTGGCCATAATAAAACATTGAAAGTAAGTGTGGTTGATGGGCGTCCTCGCGAAATAATTGGGCATCGTTCTTATATGAGGACCGGAAAAATTAGCTTAGCTAAGAAACAAGAGTTAGCAAATGATATAAAAATAGCTATAGAGAAAGGTTTTAATACATATGGATTTACGATCGTTCAATCAGGGACTGTTGATCGTTTTGTTGATGTTAATATTCGTTTGATAGAGTTTGAGTCAACTTATGGGTTTTTTACTTTGGGTTCTTTTTCTAGGGGTAGTTTTGAAGTGACATGTACGGTGCCTTCTGGTAAACAATTCAAGAATACCTATCGCGTCGAGCATGAACACCGAACAGTGTTTGGAACTTTTGCTTCAAAAAATAGTGAATGGATTAACCAGGCTGTATCAGATGCTTTGATGAGAATGTTTGATGATCATGACTTCTTAACATTTTTAGAAAATGGTAAATAAACAAATTGCTTTAATAGGCTCGTATGTATTAATAAGCATAGTGCTTTATTTTTTATGTGTATCGGGATTAGTAGTAAGTAGCCTATTTGCTTTTATCATTCTTTTTGCGCTTAAGTTTGTATACGATAATAAATAAACTATTTCAGGATATAAATACTGGGCTTTGCTTGTTTGACTTTGCAAGTAAAGTTCAGTATTTTCTCGGGTTTAAATTAAAAATTGCAGAAACATCGATTTTGTTCAAAATTCAGATAGGTTACTGATTTTAACTTAACACTGTATACAACAATAAATAAAATTATTTTGATGAATGATCCTTGCGTTAGAAATCAAGCTATAGTCTTTGGCTTGCGCTTCGCTGATAGGAATATAAATAGTGGGTTTTGCATGGTTAATTTTAGTGGCAAAGCTTAGTATTTTTTCGGGGGGGCCGAAGGCTTTTGCTGTGATATATCGAGGTTTTAGATTTGTTTTATGAATGAACTCGTTAATGTTTTCGTTAATAACATGAAAATTTTGTAAGTGTAGTGCTTCTTTTACTAAGTCTAAAAATTTTGTTTTACGTGATTTTGATTCGATGGCGTATACTTGGAGTTTGGGGTTTTCTAGTGCAATTAATACCGATGGTAACCCCGATCCCGAGCCAAAGTCGAAAAGTGTGCTGGGTTTGTTTCCAATAATTTTCGCAAGGGTAATGCTGTCTAAAATGTGTTTTTCTAAATGATCGTAGGCGTTTTTTGAATAAATATTGGTGTGTTCATTATAGGTTTTTAATAGGTTTTTATACTGTTCATGAGAGCTGTTTGTTTGCATAGGCTTATTATAGCCAGAATTTTTTATTAACGATATCTTTATTCTTATGTTTATAATTTATATTTTTATGGTTTGATGTTCAAAATAAAATCCTTTATAATTATGGCTGTAGTTCCCAAGTGTGACTGAAATATGGAGGCGTAGATGATTACTGAATTTTCAATTAAAGTTGAAGAAACCCACAACATACCAACAATTAATGTGAGTGGAGAAATTGATATTTATACTTGCAGTGAACTTAGGGAAGTGATTAAGCACACCCTTCAAAAAGGAGCAACGTCGTTTATTCTTGATTTTCAGAATATTCATTATATAGATTCTACAGGTTTAGGTACTATTGCACATTCTGCTCAACAAGTAGAAGAAAAAAATGGTACTATTTATGTTCTTTGTTCTAAACCTCAGATAAAGAAAATTTTTGAAGTATCTGGGTTGCAGAAGAAAAATATTTCACTTTATGAAAATAAAAGCGAGCTTCCAAAAAGCTTAACTGAATCAGGAGATAAATAGGTGAATAAGCCGCTTCATTTTTCGATGAAAATACCCTGCGCAGCAGAGTTTATAGCGGTAGCTCGATTGGCTATTTCTGGTATAGCATCACGCATGAATTTTACTATTGAAGAAATAGAAGATATTAAAGTGTCATTGTCAGAAGCCTGTACGAATGCTATTCAGCATGCTTACGATAATCCAGATCCATCAAAAGATTCTATTGAATTAGAAGTAACTATTAATGGGGACGTGTTAGAAATAGTTATACAAGATAGTGGTAAGGGTTTTGATATTGCTATTTTAGGAACGGAAGAACAAAAAACACGTTCGCGTGAAAAAATGGGT
>JBILGQ010000176.1:0-3519 GCA_044350955.1 Candidatus Marinamargulisbacteria bacterium
ATTAGATTCACAAACTACCTCCACAGACATGCTAGAAACCAAATTTTTTGCCAAAGAATAAGAGGTTGCCGTAACAAAATACAACCAATAAGACGATAATTTAGGTGTTAAAACTGGCACAACCTGAATATAGCGATTCAACTGTCTTACTTTGGCAAATCGTAGCAGCATGTCTTTATAACTCAAAATATCTGGACCACCAATATCATACGATTTTTCGCAAGTATCAGATCGATCTAAAACTCCTAATAAAAACAACAATACATTCTCGATAGAAATAGGCTGACAACGAGTTTTAATCCATTTAGGTGCAATCATAAAGGGCAATTTTTCGACAAGATCACGAATAATTTCGAAAGACGCACTGCCAGACCCAATAATAATTCCTGCCCTAAGCGTTGTAAGCGAATAACTCCCCGCTTGAAGCGCTTTTTCTACTTCAAATCGTGATGATAAATGCTTAGAAAGATTTTTCTCGTTCACAATTCCACTCAAATAAACCACTCTCTTAGCCTGAGTTTTAGAAATCGCCTGAGCAAAATTATCTGCACATATTTTTTCAATCACATCAAAATTTGAAGCAGCCGTCGTCATAGAATGAATCAAATAATAGGCAGCATTAATATCTTGAGGAATAGATAAAAGCGTGTCTTGATTCGAAAAATCGACTTCGATAACCGTCACATGTGATGAAAGAGAGTGAGGCACTAAAAAACGCTCTTTATCTCTTACACAACAAACAACATGATGCCCATGTTGAACCAAAAGTGGCAAAAGCCTAGTCCCTATGTATCCATTAGCTCCGGTAAGTAATATTTTCATAGGGTTTTAATCTTATCCTAAAATAAATGTTAAATTTTTTGAAATAATTATATTGGTTTATACGTAAACTAAACAGTGTATGTTTTTGTATCTTAAAAAAATTAAAGTCAGGAGTAAAAAATGAGTCAATCAACCATTAAATTAATTGCGTTTAAAATCGGACTAATAGCGTCGCTACTATTCTTAATAACGGGATGTGGCAAAGCATCTTCTAATTCACAAACAACAACTACTGAAACACAACAAACGGCAACCTTATCAAGCACTCAAAAAGCAGCTTTGGCAGAATTAAGCGCTTTAGAGATGAAACTTTAATAAGGAAATTATTATGAAAGCATTAAAACTAATTATTATTCTCTTTGTTTTTTTATTAAGTTCACTAACTCATGGACTTACTTTAAGTAGTAACTGCAATGAAGAAACTGAAGGACTGTATAGTGCCGAAATTGAAAATCCTTTAGATTATGCACTAAATCTTGGATTTGGAGACAGCACTGTACTAACCCCCGATGAAATTGAAGTGTGGTTCTCAGACTCTAATTGCAGCGAAGCTGTTGGCTATCATGCTCATAATGGTGATACGGCCGAAGAACAAGGTTTAGAGGAAGGTGAATTTGAACGTAATGTTAACTATTATAAAACATCTACTGGTTTAGCTTCTGCACAATTCACCGTTATTCGACGTATCAGCTCTGATTTAGATTTTTCTGCATGGGTCTTATTCGGTAAATTTATGATCATGAACGATTCGTACGACATAATCTTAGACGACTCAGTCTCTAGCGGAGACCCATTTAATGGTTCTTCTAACAATATCGAGTCTCATGTTAAAGCCAACATCGAATTCGGATCATTAGAAGCCCCCTGTGTAGTTTATAGAAATACAGGAACTGTAAACATAACAGATGATGAAGATCATGAAGATGAGTATGAAGACGGTCAAACTACCGGAACTATATCCTTAACAGGTGTAGATGACGGGGCTTGCGAATTCAAAATATACGCGTCTGATGGCAGCATCTATGTAGCCCCAATGAACGAAACTTATGAATTTAACACTAAAGAAGAATACGATGCCCTAGAGCTTCATGCCAATCTTTATACAACTGAAGGTGTTCGAGTAGGTAGTTTAATCTATGATTTAAATGGGTTTAAATTTTATGATTTAAATGGAGATCTAATTACAAATTAAATCAATTTTAGGTCATAATTTCATCATCATAAATGCCAGGTCTTAGGGCCTGGCTTTTTTAGACTATCGCAAAACGATCGAGTATTAAAGTCAGAGACAGATTCTTATTTCGTCAAAATCAAAAACACTACATAAGCCACATAAATAGCCACAAACCCCGCACCTTGCCATCTTTTAATTTCTCGTTTTTTACCCATAAACATCACCAAAAATAACATAATACTAGCAAACATTGTCATGGCAATATCAACGTTTGATGTTGTATCAAATGGCAAAGGACGTATAAAAGCACTTGTACCTAGAATAAAAAATATGTTGAAAATATTCGATCCCACTACGTTTCCAATGGCAATATCAGATTGTTTTTTGTAAGCCGCCATTGCCGAAGTAGCAAGCTCTGGTAACGAAGTGCCTACAGCAACTATTGTTAATCCAATCAACGATTCACTGACATCAAAAATTTCTGCAAATTTAACAGCCCCATCAACAATCCATTTTCCACCAATTAACAAACCTAAAAGCCCAAGAATAATATACAAAACTGATTTGGAAGAACTAAATATCTTTATGTCCTCTTCAGTATTATCTGTATGCGATGTTGAGATACCAAAAACGTAATAAAGAAAAATAACAAAAAAAGACAACAAAACTAAGCCATCAATTTTGCTGATACTTGAAAAGCTAGCGCCATCAAGCAACCTATCGTTAGCCATAAACCCAATTATCATAGCAGCTAAAAAACTTAAAGGAATTTCTTTTAAAACAGTGTTTTTATTCGCAGTTATCGGATAAATAATGGCGCAAATTCCAAGAATAAAAAATATATTTACAATATTGCTACCTAACACATTTCCTATGGCGATTTCACTATTGCCTTGATAACTGGCGAAAATATTTACAATCAGTTCCGGCGTAGAAGTACCGAATGCGACAATTGTTAAACCAATAACAATACTCGATATATTTAATCTTTTTGCGATAGATGCAGAGCCATCCACTAAAAAGCTTGCCCCTTTAATTAGCAATATAAATCCAAGTATAAATAGACCGTAGGTAATCATGTAGCTTTTCCTTTATTTAAATATAAAAAATTAAATTTTGTTCAAAAGATAGTAACAAATTTAGATATTTTATTCTATATCCAGCATATTTCTATGCGAAAAATATAAATGCAAATTTTCGCAGACTAATATAGCAATTTATTTTTTACAAACAGCAAAAATGCTTACACCAAAGGGTAAATTATTATATTTAAGTAAAATATTTTCAAATTTTAAAAGGATAATTAACAAACCATTCAAAATTGGATTTAATTTATAAAGCTGATCTTTCGATTTAATCTCTTGTTTTAATAAAAATCTTTCAAAAGTACGAACTAAATAGGTTGGAATGAAAACTAAAAAATTCCAATATGAAACTCTTTTAACAATAAACCCAGTTTCTTCTAATAGCTTGTTTAAGGATACCCTATCGTATCGTCTATAATGCTTGTTCACACGATCATG
>JBILGQ010000177.1:0-3516 GCA_044350955.1 Candidatus Marinamargulisbacteria bacterium
TCGAAAATAACAGTGTTTTTATAACTCGATCACTATCTAAGTGGCGTAATAATGCAGCCCAACGCAACGAAGGTTCTAATGTATCTATCTGTAATAACAATTGATGATCTAAGCGATTTAAACCGGGAATTAATTTTTCTGAAAACTCCGACTCTTGCAGTAAAAAAAGCCCTTTACTCGGACAGATTCCATTCATGAGTTTTTCAAGCTCTTGTTGATTGCGCTCTTTTGCTGGTAATAAAGCCGTTTTACTGTTATTTAAAAATCCTATTTTTGTATTGGCGGCGCACTCAAAATTTAACTGTGCTGCAAAGCGACATAAACGTAATAATCGCAAAGAATCTTCTTTAAATCTGATATCAGGATCACCTACAGTTACCAAGCACTTCGCTGCTAAGTGGGCTAATCCGTCATAATTATCGATTAATTCGTTTGTAATCGGATCGTAAGCTAAAGCATTAATACTAAAATCTCTACGAGATAAATCTTTGTGAATAGACTCTTCAAAAACGATAGAATCCGGATGACGCTGATTAGAATAAACGCCGTCAGATCGATAGCTCGTAATTTGAATAGCATCCATATCAGCGTAATCCTGACAGGGAATTGTAACAGTTCCATAAGCTTTCCCAGTATAAACGGCTGTCTTAAATACAGTAGCAATTTCATCTGGGCGTGCATTCGTTGCAATATCAATATCTCTACTCGCTCTACCAAGCAACAAATCACGCACATAGCCCCCAACCAAGTATGCTTCAAATCCAGACTGCTTTAGGGTACTACACACAGACTTCCCAAAAGGATGACTATCGTTAAGAAAATGGTAATGTTGTGACATAGGCAGATAATAGCATTTAACAGCCTTGCCATCCAAGTTATGGCAGTATATTCTCTTATTTATGAACTACGATGATGTGATTGCATCACTTCAGAATTTGGCTCAAAAAAAAGGGATTAACTATTCGCTAGACCGATTAAACCCTTTTTTAGAGTCTTTAGGCAATCCACATTTGCTCTTACGAAATTGTATTCATATTGCAGGCACCAATGGTAAAGGGTCTACGGTCGCCTTTATAAAATCCATTTTAATTGGCTTAGGTTATTCGGTTGGAACATACACATCTCCGCACCAATATAGTTACTGCGAACGTATCGCTATTGATCATACTCCCATCTCAGAATCAGATTTTTGCCGTTTATTCGAACTCTGTCTCCCCTATCATTCACAAGGACTTACAGAGTTTGAAACACTAACTATCATGAGCTTTTTATATTTTAACGAGAATCAACCCGATTATATTCTCTATGAAACAGGTTTAGGCGGAAGGCTAGATGCGACTAACGTCATAAATCCAAAGCTATGCATCATTACAAAAATAGACTACGATCACCAGGCCATTTTAGGCGATACCCTTGAAAAAATAGCAACAGAAAAAGCCGGTATCATGAAAGCCAATGTCCCTGTACTAACAACTTTGGCTCAACAAGAATCGGTTTTAGAATTGTTAATTGAAAAAAGCATAGAAAAAAACAGCCCATTAATTCCTGTGGCTCCTTTAGATGTTATGCCCTACGGAAGCAAACTAAATGCTGATTGCCAGCGTATAAATGCCGCATTAGCCAAAGCAGCAGTTAGACAAGTCGAATTTTTGAGCAACGAACGTTTATTAGTTCGAGGTATTCAAGAAGCCTATTTATGGGGACGTTTTGAAGAAAAATTTTATCCCAATACTCACCTCATTTTAGATGGAGCCCATAACCCCGCTGGCATTGCATCTTTAGCAAAAACTTTCAAAGAAAAATATCCAAATAAAAAACCACTGATAATTGTTGGAATACATCAGGCCAAAGCCCTAAACGAAATGATTCAAGGCCTCTATGAAATATCCGACAATCTTTATTATTGCCAGTTCGATTCAAATTTTTCTACCCCTATAGATACTGTTCAACGCTTATTTCCTGCTATTAAAGAATATACATTAAATACACGCTTACCTGATTCCGAAATAATTATTTTTACTGGATCTTTATATTTATTAGGACATCTAGATTTAGAGACAATATCTAAGCTCTAATTTTCTTGCACAAACTAAAAAATAAAGATACACTTTCATCCTGTCAGTCGGGGTATGGCGCAGTCCGGTAGCGCACCAGTTTTGGGTACTGGGGGCCGTAGGTTCAAATCCTGCTATCCCGACCAGATTAGTTTATTTTTCATCATTTTCCATGCTATAATGCAAACATGTTTCAGATCCTATCACCAATTTATTTGTTTATAATCATTGTTACCGGCTTAATTTTAGGCAGTTTTTTAAATATGCTTATTTACCGTTTGCCACGGAACATGAACTGGACTACCGATCGATCAAAATGCCCGTCGTGTAAGCATGTATTACAAGTACTAGATCTGTTTCCATTTTTTTCTTTTGTACTGTCACTTGGCCGATGCAGACATTGTAAAACACCGATACCTATTCGTTATTTATTGGTTGAAATTATTACTCCTGCATTACTTATTTTAGCGTATTCAATAAACCCCGGATTTACTTTAGAGGCACATGCACTGGCCTTGTTTTATTTAGTCTGCGTTGCCGTTTTTTTTATTGATCTTGAAACCACATTAATCCCTAACGAATTGTCTATTGGCTTAGTAATTATTGGTCTTCTTTATCAAGGAATTAATGGCAATATATTACAATCCCTTATAGGCTTAATCGTAGGATATAGCGTCTTTTGGTTAATTGCAACCGTCTCAAAACGATTTTACAAACAAGATACCATGGGTGGTGGAGACCTCAAATTAGCTGCTGGGATTGGCGCTTTCTGGGGCCCATCTTTTGTTTTAATAACATCGTATCTCAGTTTTTTAATTGGCGCCTTTATTGGCATTATAGCTTTAATTGTATTTAAGAAAAAACGAACAGATGCCATACCATTTGGACCAATGATTGTATTAGCTGCAATTATCGTATCCGTTTTTGAAGAGAAGTTATTGTCTTTATTTTTAAACACATAAAGCTCTAAATAATCCAAATTTAACGACCAAAAAAAGAATAATGTTTAAAACATTTATTTTATTGGCAGTCATAGATTATGCACATAACTATTGTTACACAAAATGACGAATGTTCACTTATTTTAGATAAATTTTTATCGATTAGAGGATATTCTATTTCGATATTTGCGAGCAATGATGAAGCGCAAACTCATATCGACAAGTCACTCTGTAATTTATTGATTCTAGATTTACGTCATAATGAAAGCAAAGAATTTTTACATACCCTAAAAAAAGATAAAAAGAAATTACCTGTGATAGTTTTATCTGAAAGCGACTCAGCTGCTCGTATCGATGAAGCCATAGATTTGGGTGTTCGTGACTATATCGTAACCCCCTTTGGCTTATCAATGATGGTTGAACGTATAGAAGGGATATTACAAACTCAGGAGAAAAAATAATGCCAGAATCAAATAAGATTGACTTAAGTACTATTAGTTCTCAAATTGTTAATATTTTGC
>JBILGQ010000179.1:0-3492 GCA_044350955.1 Candidatus Marinamargulisbacteria bacterium
TAAGCTTTGACAATTCCTTATTTTAAATTGCTTATCTAGGTCAGCTTAAAATAGTAAGTTTTCTGTGCTCACACATTTTGGTAGAAATTTAATTTATAAAGTTTATCAGCATTTTATCGGCATTTCTTGTATTATTTGTTATGCCGATAAAATGCGTATAAATCAACTATAATGTGCCGATAAGAGCTTAGGTAGCAGAGGTGCTAGGTTTTTGGTTGACCTTGGGGATTTATTGGGGGTATTATTGGGGGTTTTTTGGTTGGTGTTTTAGGATAATATTGAGGCGTTATTTAGGAGATAGATATGAGATTTTCAAAATTGCTTATTGCGGTGGTGTTTTTGTTGTTAGCATCAATTACGTATGCGACACCTATAGTTCTTGATTTGAATAAAGTGTGTTCTTCGCTTACAAGTGTTGGATTTTCATCTGGCACTTGGAAGAAGAGCAATATTATTCCGAAAGGTTGGGTTTGCTCAAATATGGGAGCTGCAGTTGAATTCGGATTGCCTGGGCCATTGGGGCTGCCTTCTAATGTCTCTTATTTTGTTGTAGGTAGTGGAAAAAACAAATTGGACAATGCACAGTTAAAATTAAACGTGAATAATGTTTCTTCCTTTCCAGAAGGAAAGAGAAAGTTGATTCAGGCAACGCGCTTAGTTTTAGCAAATTTTGGAGAAAAGCCTCCTGCTGGGTTCGAAGAGAGCCTTTCTAAGGTAAACCCAAAGATAAGAAAGAATTTTAATGGAAAGGAAAGTACAGTGGTTGTGTATAAATCAAAATTTTTAGGATACTCCTTTGTGGTATCGCAAACGAACTCTAGGCTTACAAGTGTCTTGGTAACAATACGCAGCAATACAAGCAGTAAATTGTGGGAATGACGGCTAACAAATTTATCAAATTCGTGCTCACTGTGTATTCGACTGGCGAAATTCGCTTCTATCCAGTTTATTATGCAAAATGCTAGTATTTCAGAAGCGATAAATAAATGATAAGAAAAATAATTTTTGTAATAATTTTTATAACTGTTTCAAGTATTTGTTTTGCTGATGATATTGGTATTTCTAGCTCTGGAAAAGATATTTCATTGAATTTTTGGTCTTTACCTAAAGATCAATCAAATTCAGGGTGGTATGTACGAGCACTTTTTGATTTTGAAACATACAAAAACAACGATGTTGTAAGCATTTGTAGGGATGGATCAGTTTCTGGATCTAGAGGATCAGGTACTTGCTCTGGTCACCGCGGCGTGTCTCATTCAGAACTAGCACAATTTAAAAGGTTTGGTGTCGCTATTGGTCCTACTTTTTGGGTTTTAAATAAAATTCAATTGCATGGAGGAGTATTGCTCGGTTTGTATTCATCAAATATCAATATTGGAGATAAAGGCGTTTTAAATTACATGGAGGTTGGTTTTGACTTTGGTATTGGCATTAAGTTAATCGATGCTTCTAGATTTAATTTTGTGTTAAGTCGTGAAACTAACCAAGCTCGTACTTCTATCGGCATGAGGTTAGCTATGTAAAATTAGTGTTAGAGGTTAAATAAGAGTGGGAGTGTTTCTTTAGAAATGTAAAACATTGTAACTTATTTTTTTGTCGGAATTAGGCAATAATTAGTTGATGAATAGGAGTTGGAGAGATCTGTTTATCTCTAACATTAGGGAGCAAAACCAAGGAGAAAAAAATGACTGATGAAGTAAAAATTTGTCTTTTTTGTGGTGAAAAAATTTTGGCTGTGGCTAAGAAATGCAAGCATTGTGGCTCTGATCTTGAACAAAGTGCATCAGGTGATGGTGTTGTAAAACCGATTACGGATTATGGTGTGTTCTTGTTGGCCATTCCATTTGGTACGACAATGCTAATTTGGTTTTGGGTGTCGGGTATGAATTTACTTCAGTCACCTGGGGGTGCTATGGCATTTCTAATCTTGGTAACTGTACTAGGCACAGCAGTCGTTGCTGCAATGGAAGCAAACAAGGTTGGGATGATATCAGATCGAAACAAAGGAACTTATAGTGCTACAGCATGGTTTTTTATCATTACGCTTTTCTGGATTATTGGTTATCCAGTATATTTATACAAACGCAAACATTATGGGCTAACTAATCGTTTGATGGCGGGTATTCTACTAGCGTTTATTTTTGTTGTTAGTTGGAGCTTTATGAGTATTGCTATCGAAGATAGAAAAACAGAATTGAGAAGTAATTTACAAGAAATGGAACGCCAGTTTGATTCACTTAATGGGTAAGAACTTGTAAGATATAGTGTGTAGAAGAATAGGATTTATTTCAAACATATTGTCTTTTTTCCTGTACGAGTTTGATAGCACTTTATTTGCGAGCTATAGTATGTAAATGAAGAGTTTAAGCTTCAAAAGGTTATTTTTAGTTTTCATTATAGGTCTAGTTGTAGGCTTTTTGAATGGATGTAAAGGGTTTGTTCTTTCAGATTATGAAAAAAATATACTCTTGAAAAAAATAGTTTACTAAGTTCTGAACCAAATTTAAATATTAATGAATCTTTTCGTCCGCTTGTTGTTAGCGGTGTTCATTTACTTCCTCAAAGATTTGAAAAAGATAACAAGGTAACTTATTCATTAATTATAGAATATTCGGGGTCGAATTGGATATTTATTAGTGAAGAAGCTCCATTAAAGTTCATTTTTTATATAGACGATAAAGAATATAAATTAGAATTGAAACCTTCTTCCAATCGTTATACGACATTAGAAAAATCTAGTTATGTTTTGGAAAGGATTGCTTATGATATATCTTATGAAGAATTAAAGTTTTTATCAATGGGTAGCTCAGGAAAGGTTAAGATAATGGGGAATGATAGTTATTTAGTTAGATATATTTATTATGTTAACTTTAATTATTTAAAAAAGTTTATCGAAGAACCGTTTAATCAGATTGAAACCTTAGATTAAAAAATGAAAGTTTCATTGTCTCCACCTTCAAAAAGTTACCAATAAATTTTGAAGAAGTATCCCTGTAGGTTTCTGTAGAGACGCATTGCCATGCGTCTCTTTTTTTTTACCTCTGAACCAGAATTTATAGGATTAAAATCGATGATAAGAATTAATGCTTGTTCTTAAATATATCCAAAATTAAAAAAATAGAAATAACAAAATAAACAGTGTTATACTCGTAATAGTTATTAAAAGGGAGGCTAACTATGCATTCATTTTTAGCTCTGTATAAACGATCTTTTCGCTTAGTGGTTAAATATCCTAAAGAAAGTTGATGATGTGTAGGTTTTTTTATTTTTTAAATTCATAATATCTTTATAATAAATTATTTGATTATTTAGTTTTTTTTGTTACATGGAAGGTTAAATTAGCGGAGTTTCCCGTACCCTGAGCGGAGTCGAAGGGTAGATTTCTGTAGAGACGCAAAATCTTGCGTCTTTTTTTATGTCTGAACCAGGATGACGCGCTCTCTCTCACGTATTAGGAGAGGGAGAAGATGCGCCAATAAAATCATAGTCTTT
>JBILGQ010000178.1:0-3492 GCA_044350955.1 Candidatus Marinamargulisbacteria bacterium
AATATTTTTTCTTAAGAGAGGATTAAGTTCGCTTCGCCCCTTAACAACCCCGACTTCATTTTTTGCCCGGCAGCAAAAAACGAAAGCAAAAAAGTGCCGCGGCAAGGGCTTCTTCACGTTTTCATCACTCCGACGTTCGTGTTTGGGCTGCGGAACTGTCCTCGCCCAAATACTCTCTTTGTCGTTATTCAAATGTTCATACGCAATGCCGACACAAATCATCAACAAAACATCAACAAAATAATAACAAAAAGACGCATGGCAATGCGTCTCTACAGTTATCTACACGATAGCGAACGAGCGAAGCGAGTAAATCCCCCCTGAAGGAAATGTGAGAATTGCGCCACTTGGCCACGGTAAAAAAACCGCCAACTCGAAATACATTCTGCCAAGCAAGCGATTCGAAAAGTTCCGTAAGGGGGTGGTTTTCTTTGCCTTCGTTTCTTTTGCCACCAAAAGAAATGAGGCCTGGGGCTTGGGGGCGGAGCGCCCCAATTACATCGAACTATGCTTACAAAGTACCCATTCAAAAACAACCCCATCAAGGCACTTTTTGAATATTAGAACTTTTACACGTTTATTTTCGATTTTTTTTATTTTTATGGGATGGCTGTGAGAAAATAGTTTAATACTAGGAGGCGTTATCAGTAAAACTTTGGCGCATGACATCACATATTGTATGTAAAGAATCTTCATCTATGATATAAGGGGGCATTGTGTATAAATATCGATCAAAAGGGCGTAGCCAAACCCCATGTTTAAGGGCAAAATTTTGTGCGTTTAAAATATCGGCTTGATTATGAACTTCTATAACGCCAGTTGCACCTAATACGCGTGTGTTTTTTATAGCGGGATGTTTAAAATCTAGTAAATGTTCTTTTAAAATAATTTCTATATTTTTGATTTTTGTTAAATAATTTTCGTCTAAAAATAGGCGAACGCTTTCATAGGCTATGGCACAGGCTAGCGGGTTGCCCATAAAAGTTGGGCCATGCATGAACGCGTGTTTGGGATTATCGCTATAAAAAGCCTCGAATACATGTTTGCGAACGCAGGTTGCGGATAAGCCTATGTAGCCTCCGGTTAGGCCTTTGCCAAGAATCATAATATCAGGCACGATATTAGCTTGGTTACAAGCAAACAAAGTGCCGGTACGGCCAAAGCCTGTCGCTACTTCGTCTAAAATTAGTAGAATATTGTATTCATCACAAAGTTGTCTTAATCGACGTAAAAATTCTGGCGGATACATATTAAAACCACCGGCTGCTTGTAAGAGAGGTTCTATAATAATGGCTGCGATTTCGGTATGATGCTGGTCTAAAAAAAGAGCGGCCTTTTTGGCATCGTTTTCATTATCTTGGCTGGGTGCATCTAAAAAATATTGTTCTAATAATAATGGTTTAAACAGAGAATGAAAGCTATCGTCTGGGTCGCTTACGGACATTACGCCGGTGGTATCGCCATGGTAGGCTTTTTTAAACGCGACGATTTTTTTCTTTGAAAACTGCTCTTTATTTTGCCAGTACTGAATAGCCAATTTTAATGCTACTTCACAACCTACAGAACCTGAGTCAGAAAAAAAGATTTGTTGAATATCTCCCGGAGTAATATCTGCTAGTAAAGTAGCTAAACGCTGTGCGGGTTCGTGTGTGAGCCCTCCTAACATGACATGAGATAGTTTTGATAGTTGCTTTGTTGCTGCTTTATCAAGTTTTGGATGTTTGTAACCATGAATAACTGCCCACCACGATGAAATCGCATCGATTAGTCGTTCTCCTGTATCTAATTCAAGATAAATGCCCGATGCCGAACGTACTAGTAATGGCTGAGGCATTGTTTTGTGTTGGGTGTAAGGATACCAAATGTGTGACATAGTGATTGCTCTTTCTTCGAAAATGCTGATTCGTATGCTATTATAGGCGAATACTTCAACAAAAAAAAGGAGAGCCTCTTGAACGATAAGTTGACTTTATCTCTACGTATATTTTTAGGTACGATGTTTATCGTATTCGGATTGAATGGTTTTTTTGGATTTATTACAGTTCCACCTATGAATGAAGCAGCCACTAAATTTATGACAGCTTTAGAGGAAACAGGGTATTTTATTCCGATGCTGAAAGGTATTGAGGTTGTTACTGGGTGTATGCTTTTAACTGGATATAAAGTTCCATTGGCTTTGGTAATGCTTGCGCCTATCGTAGTGAATATTTTTATGTTTCATTTTGTAATTGCAGCTAGTGGAATTATATTTGCATTAGTATTATTAGGTATTTATTGTACTTTGTTGGTGGCTTATAAACAGTCATTTAAAAAATTACTTGAATAAACCATGTTTATTCATAATAGCCTGTTTTATTGTCATTTTTTTGTGTTGTAGTGTGTTTATGAAGTCGTTGTTATGGTCTAATTTAATTAGTAAAGGGATGGGGGCTGTAGCTGGTATTGTTTGGAAAGCTCCTTTTAACACACTTGTTGTGGGATTGTTTAAAGTGGCTGTTGGTATTCAGCTTGACGAAGCAGAACAATCTCTGTTAAGTGAGTATGATTCGATACAGGCCTTATTTACTCGCTCGTTACGGCCAGAATTTAGGCCTATGGGGGAGGGTGTCGTGTCGCCTTGTGATGGCACAATTTATGATGAAGGTTTTATTAATAGACAGCGTCAATTAGTAGTGAAGGGCGAAAGTTATACAGCCGATACCTTGCTTGGTAGTCATGAGAATGGTTTAGAGTCTGGTTATTTTATATCGATTTATTTGTCTCCTAAAGATTGTCATCAGTACCGAATGCCATTTGATGCCGTTATAAAACGCGTTATTCATATTCCTGGACGCTGTTTGCCTGTGCATCCTCTTGCATTAAAATTTATTCCGGCTATTTATACTGAAAACGAGCGTGTTGTTGTCGAACTTGAGCATAATGGGATAAGGTCATATATGGTAATGGTTGCAGCTTTAAATGTAGGAAAAATGACTATAGATGTTTTGCCTGAGCTTCAAACAAATGCAAAAAATGCTAGATATAGACGTGTTTATAACGTTAATAAAATGTTAAAAAAAGGCGATAAATTGGGGCAGTTCGAATTGGGTTCTACTATTGTATTATTATTTCCTCCTGAATTTTTGTTAGAGACATCAGTAAAAAATCGCTCTGAATTGCCGGTAAAATACGGACAAACATTATATGTAGTTTCTGAAAGCAAGATATCGCAAAAAAATGATCACTAATTTACGCATAGCGATTATTGGAGCTGGCCCTGCGGGTTGTTACGTTGTAGAACAATTACAAAAGCAAAATTTAGACTGTTCTATTGATTTGTTTGATCAATCGCCTTTTCCTTACGGATTAATACGCACAGGTATAGCGCCTGATCATATTAAAATGAAAAATTTGGCTGCTTATTTTGAAAAAGTACTAACAAAAATGCCGCTGCGATTTTTTGGGAATATTCGCATTGGAGAAGATATTAGTATAGACGAAATCAAAGCACAT
>JBILGQ010000180.1:0-3483 GCA_044350955.1 Candidatus Marinamargulisbacteria bacterium
AAAGACGCTTCGAGCTGCGATTCATTTCACGGGATATACTTTTTTCTTTAAGATCATTACGTTTGTCATGAATTTTTTTTGGTTTTCCTAGGGCTATTTGTAGTTTGAGTAGATTTTTTTTGAAATACAGTTTGGTTACTGTAATAGCGAGTCCTTTTTGCTGTACTTTTGCTACCCAACGTTTAAGTTCAGACTCATGTAAAAGCAGCTTTCTATTTCGAGTAGCATCTATTTTATAAAAGGTATTCGCTTGTTCGTAAGGAGAAACGTGGCAGTTCATTAACCATAAAGAGTTTTTCTCGTATTTAGCGAAGCTGTCACGTAAATTTACATTGCCTTTGCGAATCGATTTTACTTCGTTTCCTTTTAATACGATGCCTACTTCAAGGGTATCTAGAATTTCAAAGTTTCTATAAGCATTTTTATTTTGTGCTACTAATTTAAAATCTGGGTTTTCTTTTTTTGTCATTTAGATAGATAATTTTTGTGCTAATAAATTAAATTCATCAAGATGCATGTGGCTAGCATGTTGATCAGAAACTAAAGTTTCTGCTTTAATATCGGTATTATATTGTTTCATTATGCTGTCTAATGTATCTAGGCCATTGTCATAGCGATGTACGTGCTTAAAGACTTTGCTATTTAAACCTAAGATGTCATGAAGCACTTGTACTTGGCCGTCGCAAAATGGTCCTGCAGCAATGCCAATAACAGGAATACTTAAGTGCTCACGTAGTAGCTTTGCTACTTGAATTGGCACTAGTTCTATTACTAAAGCGCAGATGCCTGCTGCTTCGAGGGCTTTAGCTTCTTGTATACACTGAAAGGCCGAGTCGGCAGTTTTAGCCTGTAATTTTTTTTGATCATGAAATTGAGGTGTTAATCCCAAATGCCCTACAACAAATATTCCAGCAGATCGTAATTCACGAATAATATCAGGGCTAAAGCCTTCACATTTTACGGCATCAGCACCAGCTGTAATTAATTCTTTTGCTGTTTGTAGCGCTTGTACGGGGTTGTTGTAGCTGTTAAATGGCATATCGGCTAGTAACAAGGCTTGAGATAATCCACGCCTTACAGCTTTGGTATGATGGCACATGTCTTGAATGGTCACTTCATTTTCGCTTTGGTAACCCAATACATTAGTGCCCAGACTATCGCCAACAAGGGCAATGTCAATGTAGGGGTCCATTGCTTTGGCGCTAGGGTAATCGTAACAAGTCAGCATAGAGATTTGGATGTTTTGCTTTTTGTATAGATAAAAGTCGTCTACAGTAAATTGTTTTGTCATGCTCTAAGTATAAAAGAAAAGAAGGGCTTACGAAAGTCTATGCGGCAAACTAAATACGAGAGTCTTTCTTAAATTGTAACAGTAATTTCTTCAGTCAATCGTACGTCTAAATTTTTTAAAGAGAAAAACTGTTCAAAAGATCTGTTTATACGGTCTTTAGCCATTGATCTTGCATTTTTTAACGATTTTTGGGTAATTTGGGCTCCGCAGTTGGCGCATAAATAAAATAAGAATTGCTCGAATTCGTGTTTTTCCTCATCACTTAAAAGATTAAGTTTTTCCTTAAGTTCTTCACCTCTAGGCTCGAGATCCTTTATTAATCGTATTTGTTTTTTTATTTCTTTAATATTTTCTTGGGAACTTTTAGAGATTATTTTTTTCATCTCATCTAATATATCATGCGAAGAACGTCCTTTCCAAAAGCCTTGTAAATCTGAAATAACATGGTCACAAAGTTTTTTTCCAAGATTATCTTGTTTGAGAGCCGCAGATAAATCGCTAATTGTGGAGACAAAATTATCTTTATTATTTTCAGATACGCGCGATTCCATATCTATTCTAAGTTTAATTGCACGTTCACGTAGGGTCGGATCTTTAAGAAAAAAATGTAGTTCTAAAAACATTTGTGTAGACTGAAGTGCTGGTCCAATTAAAACATCAGAAAATTCTTGTATAAGTTTTTTTATTGTGGGACTAAATGATTTAAATAGAGTATTTAATTTAAATTTTTTGTCAATAAACTTAGGTCTTAAATTCGGGTAAAGTATGGTTGCTGAATGTAAATCGGCAGTTTCTAATATTGCAGCTGAAAGGAGTACAGTAAATTCATTATCGTTTATAGGAGCTGTGGGTTGATTTTTTTTTTGTAGAAGACTCTTGGCTTCCAATATAAATGAAAATACACTTTTTTTCATGTTAAGTAGAGTAGTAGCTTGTACCAAAACCTGCATCCCAAATGCATTAATTCCCTCTGTTAAAATACCTTGGTTTAAAGCGGGGTGCCGGATTAATTCGTCTTTTAAAAACTCGTTAAATTTAATTAAACTTTCTTGTTCATTTCTTGAAGGATCAGTCATTGGATTTGCGCCTTGAAAAATATCATGAAAAAATGCTAAAGCCATTACGATTGCTTTACAATTTTTAGGGATATCTACTTTTGAAACACTCTCTAAAACATCGCAAAAATGCTTTAATGTGTGGTAGCTCTTAATTTTTAAGGGATCTTTACCGTGCATAGCGCAATACATTTCTGGAATGGCTTTAAGACACATATTTTTCATGCAACTAACAAGCAACTGTTGTTGTTCAGGGTTTAATGCATTTAAATAATCAAATAAACCCCTTAATAAGGGTTGGTTTTTCTTGTTTTGCTCTAAAGATAAAGCAATTAAATCAATTTGAATAGGGGACAGCGCCTGTTTGGTTTGCCAAATCTGTAGAATCTCTAAAAAATTTAATTTTTTAGGAGAAGTCGGTTGTGTTGTAGAGCCATTAGTATGTTGAGAAATGGATGGCAATGTAAACATACGTGTCTCCTTTTTTTATGATTATCTAGTGATTTCATAACACTATATAATGATAGTTGTTTTTAAAATTATTGAGTTTTACTAAAAAAATTATAATTAAAAAAATATATAAGAACAAGCTTTCATTAATTTATAGGATAGATTTGTTTAAAAAATATAAAAAGTTTAGATTTCTAAAAAATTGGGTAGCTCTAAAAGTCTGTATTACTAATTCCAATGGAGGATAGAGTTGATTGACTTCTTAAAGAGATATTTTTTTGCAATCTTGCTTTTGCTTGGGTTGACCAGCTTTTCTTTGGCAGAGCTTTTTCTTAACTTTAGCTCAGAAAATGCACTTAGTTATTCAGAAGAAAAGAATGCATCGGTAGATATTCAGCTTGAAGAATTATTTGTGTCGTTATTTATAAATTCTGGTGATGGGTACTTTGTCTTAAATGAAGGCAACTTTATATTTGACGCTTTCGAAGATGATTCTGATGTAGAGATGGGAATTGTAGGAAAACCATTAAATTATCCTAATCCATTTTCAGCTTCCACTACAGGTACTAGTATTACTTATACGTTATCGAAAGCTGGTGATATCGATATTCATATTTATTCGCTTCGAGGTACTCGGGTGTTTTCTCACAGCTATTTAGAGAACCAAACAGGTGGAGAAAAAGGATA
>JBILGQ010000181.1:0-3480 GCA_044350955.1 Candidatus Marinamargulisbacteria bacterium
GGGCATTAAGGGGTTTCCTAAGGCAAAACAGCCAACAATATCGGTTCCGCCAGAAATTGACGATAATTGTACGCTTGGCTTTACTTGTTCGTAAATATAGTCAAAATCTTCGTCGTACAGTACCGATCCTGTTGATAATATGGTTCTTAAAGTTGCTAAGTTTAATTCGCTCTTTGGGTTTAACTTGAACTTTGCCGATGCATTGATATATTTAGCTGAAGTACCGTAAATAGTAATGCCAAAATCGTCGATTAATTGCCAGGTTGATAATTTATTCGGGTGAAAAGGAGAGCCGTCGAATATGACCAGAGTCGAGCCTACGCTAAGGCCGGATACTAACCAGTTCCACATCATCCAAGAGCAGGTAGTATAATAAAAAATAACATCATCACGTGTGGCATCGCAGTGAAGTTTGAATTCTTTTAAATGCTCTAATAAAGAGCCTCCAGCTGAATGAACAAGCGATTTTGGTTTTCCTGTTGTGCCAGACGAATACAAAATATACAGAGGATGGTTAAACGGCAAAGCCTCATATTCGATAGATTTGGCTTCATATTGAGCTTGTATCTGTGTAAATTCTGTGATTAATGTGTGTTTGAAGTTTTTTCCGACTCTGTCGATTCGTATGATTTGCTCTACGCTTGGTAATTCAGACATGATTTGCTTTAATTTGTCTGATAAATCGTAGCTTGTCCCTTTAAATTGGTAGGAATCTGTTATGAGCAATACTTTGGGTTTTGCTTGGGAGAATCGTGATATAATGGCTTCATATCCAAAATCAGGTGAACAGGAAGTCCAGATAATTCCTAAACTAGCACAGGCTAGAAATAAAATTATGGTCTCTTCAGAATTTGTCGTCATAGCAGCGACGACATCATTTTTTTTAATATTTTTTTCTTTTAAAAATTGAATACACCGTGAAACTTTTTGTGTTAATTCTTTGTAAGAGGTTCTATTGATTTCACCGCTTTCATCTGTATGAATAATGGCCGTTTTATCATCGTTAAAGTGTAAACAATGCTCGGCATAATTTAGGCGGCTATTCGTAAACCATTCTGTATTAATAAAGTCTGAATCGGTTTTTACTTCAGTGTAGGGACTTGTGAAGCGCAGCCCTAATTCTTTGGCAGCTAATCCCCAAAATTCGTTTGGTTGTTTACAGGCCCATTTATGTAAGTCGTTATATGTTGTTAAATGCAAAGAAAAGGTTTTGTTGACGGTGTTCATAAATTTGGTCATTTGAGAGTGCTGCAATTGATCGTTACTAGGTTGCCATAAAATTTGCTTCATTGGTGATTACTCCCAAAAAAAATATTTTTTTATTATGACGGATAGGCTGTGCTTCTTCAATTGTTTGTCTGAATTTTGATTTATAAAATTTATTGTAATTTGATTTATTTAATGTAAGATAAATATATGTCTGGAATGCTAGGTCTTAGTAAACTTAATTTTGTTACTGTAGTTCCTGTTTCGAAGAGTTCAGGTGGAAAAAAATTAGCAATAAATAGTGGTGGTCAAAATAATTTAGGCGAATTTTCTGATTCATCGCCTGGACCAGAAAGTCCCAATACGCCTCTTAGTATAGCGAATAAAGAAATGGCAGAAAGACGACAAAAAGAGCGTAAACAGATTTTTGTTGTTAGTCATCCTGTTGCTAACTTTGGTAATCAGAATAAAGGCTGCGGTCGGCCTGCTTCTTGTCCTCCAAGTTTTTCAGATTCTTAATTAATTTTTTGTATAAAATACCTTATCTGGTGTCTTGTTCTGGGGGATAGTACAATTTATTTTTATAATTTTATTCTTATAATCAAAATTTTTAGGAGTCTTTTATGATAAACAGAGTTGTTATTCTTGAAGCTAAGCGTAGTGCTATTGCTAAATTTGGTGGGGCTTTACAGGGCTTATCTGCTGTTGAAATGGGAGTATCTTGTTTATCACATATGCTGTCACAAGGTTCTGAACTTAAAGAAATTGATAACGTTATCGTGGGGAATGTTTTATCGGCTGGCTTAGGGCAAAATATCGCGCGTCAAATTGCGCTTGGTTCGGGTTTGGCTTATTCTGTGCCAGCATTTACTGTGAATCAGGTTTGTGGTTCGGGTTTGCAGGCGCTGATGTTGGCTGCTCAATCTATTAAATGTGGTGATGCTGATATTGTAGTAGCTGGTGGCGTTGAATCGATGTCGAATGCTCCGTATGTATTAAATCAGCATCGATTTGGCCAAAAAATGGGGCATGATAAGCTTACAGATACCCTCATTCAAGATGGGCTTTGGGATGCCTTTAATAATTACCACATGGGTATTACGGCTGAAAACGTCGCTAAAAAATGGCAGATTTCTCGGCAAGAGCAGGATATGTTTGCGCTAGCTAGTCAACAAAAAGCCAGTACTGCGCAAAAAAGTGGGCGTTTTATCAATGAAATTATTCCTATTCGTATTCCTTCAAGAAAAGGAGACACAGTGTTTGAGCACGATGAATATATTCGTCATGAATCTAGTTTTGAGTCATTGTCATCTTTAAAGCCTGCGTTTGATGAGCAGGGTAGTGTTACGGCTGGTAATGCATCAGGAATTAACGATGGAGCGGCTTTTTTGATTCTTGCTTCAGAACAAAAAGCAAAAGCATTGAATTTGCCAATTTTGGCTTTTATTGATGATTTTGTTTCTGTTGGGCATGACCCAGCGTATATGGGTGTAACACCTTATATTGCTATTCAAAAATTGCTAATAAAACAACAATTAACGCTAAGTGATATAGATTTATTTGAACTTAACGAAGCGTTTGCCTCACAGGCAATTGCCATTCAAAAAGAATTAAATTTAGATAACATGCGACTCAATGTTAATGGAGGTGCCATTGCACTTGGGCATCCGATTGGGGCTTCTGGTGCACGTATTTTGGTTACATTGATTCACGAGATGATAAAACGTGATAATAGAAGGGGTTTGGCGTCGCTGTGCATAGGGGGCGGTCAGGCAAATGCAGTAATAATTAGTCGATAGCAAATTTTTTAAAAACACTGTAAAAACCGAATAATTGCTGTATAATTTTTCCTTAAAATTTAAATTTGAGGTGCGAAATGGGAAAAATTACTGAACACTATGCTGAATTAGTGTTTACAAAAAAAGAGATGAAAAAACGTCTGAGTGCGTCATCTTTTGATATTTATAACGAGACTTTAGTAAATGGCAAAGCTTTAGATGAGTCTATTGCGGATGATGTGGCTCATGCTATAAAAGAATGGGCTTTAGAAAATGGGGCAACTCATTTTTCACACTGGTTTCAACCACAACGTAGCGGAACCGCTGAAAAACACGATGCATTTATTGCGTATGACGAAAACGGCGATATTATTGAAAAATTCACAAAATCTCAATTAATACAATCAGAGCCCGATGCGTCTTCATTTCCGTCTGGAGGCATTCGCAGTACTTTTGAAGCACGTGGTTATACAGCGTGGGATCCTACTTCTCCTGT
>JBILGQ010000182.1:0-3468 GCA_044350955.1 Candidatus Marinamargulisbacteria bacterium
CAGGATATAAAAAAAATATTGTTAATAGGATCGGGCCCCATTGTCATCGGCCAAGCCTGTGAATTTGATTATTCAGGAACCCAAGCCTGCAAAGCCTTAAAAGAAGAGGGATATAAAGTTGTATTGGTAAACTCGAACCCCTCTACCATTATGACAGATCCCGACTTAGCAGATGCCACTTACATAGAACCTCTTACCGTAGATATTTTAGAAAAAATTATTATTAAAGAAAAACCACAGGCTGTTCTACCCACGCTTGGTGGTCAAACAGCATTAAACTTGGCCTTAAGTGCAGCAAAAGCCGGCGTATTTGATCGGCATAACGTTGAAATGCTAGGTGCCAACGAAGATGTTATCAATAGAGCTGAAGACAGACAACTATTTAAAGAATTAGTAGAAGCCAATGGGTATAGCCTACCCAAATCAAAATCTGTAAATTCTTTAGAACAAGGACTAGATGCCTTAAAAGAATTTAAATTCCCTTGTATTATTCGCCCCTCTTTTACATTAGGAGGCACTGGCGGCGGAATCGCAAATAATTTAGACGAATTCAAACTAATAGTATCAAATGGTGTAGCTAAGTCTTTAATCTCTGAAGTATTAATTGAAGAGTCTATTTTAGGTTGGAAAGAATATGAATTAGAAGTTATGCGCGATAAAAACGACAACACCATTATTATTTGTTCTATAGAAAACGTAGACCCGGTCGGCGTTCACACCGGAGATTCCATTACAGTAGCGCCTGCTCAAACGCTAACAGACAACGAATACCAACAAATGCGAGATGCTGCTATTAAAATTATGCGAGCAGTAGGCGTAGAAACGGGTGGCGCTAACATTCAATTTGCCTTAAACCCAGAAGATGGCCGCTTAGTTATTATCGAAGTCAATCCACGTGTATCACGTAGTTCTGCTTTAGCCTCTAAAGCGACAGGCTTCCCTATTGCAAAATTTGCAGCAAAATTAGCTGTAGGATATACGCTAGATGAATTATTAAATGATATTACAAAAAAAACACCGGCCTGTTTCGAGCCATCAATCGATTATTGCGTTGTAAAAATTCCTCGATTTAACTTTAAAAAATTCCCAACTAACCCTACACAATTAGGTATTTCAATGAAATCGGTAGGCGAAGTTATGGCTATTGGCCGATCGTTTAAAGAAGCATTGCAAAAAGGCATCCGTTCTTTAGAAGTCGGCAGATTTGGCATTGGCTATGGCCCCAAAGATTTATCACAAACAGCTGATAACGAATTAATAAACTTTATTCAAAAACCTAATCCTTGGCGTTTGTACTATATCAAACAAGCTTTTGAACAAGGCTATAGCATTGATGCAGTATATGACTTAACTAAAATTGATCGCTGGTTTTTGTTTCAAATCAACCAATTAGTTGAATTTGCTAAAACAGCCGAACTGACTCCTGCTAGTATCAGAAAAGCGAAACAATGGGGATTTTCAGATATCCAATTGGCACATCTTTTAAACAGCAACGAATTAACTATTAGACAATTTAGAACCGAAAATAATATTCAATCAACTTTTGCATTGGTAGACACTTGTGCAGCAGAATTTGTAGCAGAAACGCCCTATTATTATTCTACTTACGAAACAGAGTCAGAAGTAATTTATAGCTCTAAGAAAAAAATTATGATTTTGGGTGCAGGTCCAAACAGAATTGGGCAAGGAATTGAATTTGATTACTGTTGTGTTCATGCCTCTATGGCCTTGCGTGAAGCAGGCGTTGAATCGATCATGATAAATTCAAACCCCGAAACAGTATCTACAGACTTCGACATTTCAGACAAACTCTATTTTGAACCGCTTACCTTTGAAGATGTTTTTACCATTTATGAACGTGAAAAACCTGAAGGCGTTATTGTACAATTTGGCGGACAAACCCCGTTAAACATTTCTAAACAATTAGAAGAAGCCGGAGCTAAAATATTAGGAACGTCTTCAACCAGCATTTTTGAAGCAGAAGATCGAAAATTATTTCATGATATTTTAGTAGAATTAAACTTAAAACAACCCAAAAACGGCATTGCTTATTCGGCTGAAGAGGCTGTAACACTTGCAAATACAATTCATTACCCAGTACTTGTCAGACCTTCTTTCGTCATCGGCGGAACATTTATGGATATCGTATACAACGATCATGACTTAACCGCCTATATTAAAAAAGTGAAAACTATTAACACAAAACACCCGATCTTAATTGATAAGTATTTAGAAGATGCCATTGAAGTGGATGTTGACTGCCTTGCTGACGGAAAAGAGTGTATTGTAGCTGCGATAATGCAGCATATAGAACCAGCAGGTATTCATTCAGGAGATTCAGCCTGTGTGTTACCAGCCTATTCAATCCCAAAACATCTTTTAGACGAATTAGAAGAGACCGCCAAAAAATTAGCAAAACGATTACACATAGTCGGATTAATGAACTTACAATGTGCCATTAAAGACGGGGAACTCTATTTAATTGAAGTCAATCCAAGAGCATCTCGTACGATTCCTTTTGTAAGCAAAGCAACTGGTATTCCCTGGGCAAAATTAGCCACAAAAGTTATTTTGGGTGTGTCATTAAAAGATCTAAATATTCAACAAAAAAAATTAAATTATTACGCGGTTAAAGAAGCTGTCTTGCCCTTTAATAAATTCCCAGAATCAGACATTTTATTAAGTCCAGAGATGAAATCAACTGGTGAATCAATGGGTATAGACGAAAACCTTGACTTAGCTTTTTACAAATCACAAGTATCAGCAGGCTTAGTATTCCCTAAATCAGGAAAAGCCTTTGTATCGGTAGGCGACAAAGATAAAAAATCGATAATTCCTATTGCTCAAAAACTGGTAGATTTAGGCTTTACTTTAGTAACAACTCAAGGCACCTGTTATGCTTTAAAAGAACATAATATTAATTCTATCCCAGTAGGGAGAATCTCTGACGGCAAAGAATCTATATTAGATTTTTTAAACCAAAAAGACATACATTTAGCCTTTAATACAGCCTCGGCAAGCACCAGTAACAAAGACGAAATACTAATTCGTCAGCAGTTAGTTGCGATGCAAGTTCCCTATTCAACGACAATTGCCAGCATGATTCGCACCGTAAATGCGATAGAGGCCTATCAAAAACAAGATCTTCAGGTCAAATCTATTCAGGAATTTATTAGGTCTTAATAGTTTTCATTTTTGTGCTTAATCGGCGTCTCAATGACAAGGAGACGTATAGCAATGCGTCTCTACAAGCTGTTTATTAATTTTTACAATAACATAAGGATTTAATGCCAATGCTGTTGCCATTCCCACTAAACTAGCTCCTTTATCTAAAGCTTGTTTTACCCGAGAAGCAGAATTTACACCACCTGTTGCAATAAGTGGCACTTTATACGGAGCTAATAACTCTATCATCTCTAAGGTGCGTTTAAATAAACTAGGTCCGCTTAAACCCCCGCCGGCTCTTGG
>JBILGQ010000183.1:0-3447 GCA_044350955.1 Candidatus Marinamargulisbacteria bacterium
TCTTGAGTACCTTCTGGTATTGTATTGTAATCTTGTTCTTTTAGGTTTATTTTTTTTGCTAGCTGAGTGATTCCATTAATTTGCCAGGCTAGCAAGTATCCGAAAGGTTGTTGTTCGTTTTCTTTATTCGTTGCTGTCGCTAATTTGACGGCATGCTTTAAGTTATGAACAGTACAAGAACCTGACGCTTGTTCTGGAAAATCAAAGGGGACTATGCTTTTTACTACGGGGTAGTCTTTACTAAAATTTTGTTCTTGTGAAGAGTATCGTGCTACTCCTTCTCTGCTACTAAGATAGATGCTGGCTAGAGCGTCAAAAAATTCATCTTCTGAATCGACGCGTTTATGTGTTAATTGAACAGCGTTTGTTAAATAGTCTGATAAGAAACGCTTGAAGTTATCATCTTTAACTTGGGGATGTTGAGTAAATGCTATGAATTCGAAGTAAGGCGCTTCTCCATCTGCTAAATTACTTGCCTCATGGAATTGTTTACTTCCAGTACCACCATTTACTATGCTGATTTGAGGGGAATTGTTGTGCCATTTCAAGACTAAATAAAAACTATGTTTATTTGCATCAGGATGATTAGGTGATCCGATACTTATTATAAGTGGTTCTTTGTTTTCATAAAATAAGTCAATGAGTGGGTTTATAAGTTTTGATTGAATAATTTCTGAGGGGCTTTCGTTGTCTTTTGTAATATCTTCAACAGCTAGGTAAAGCCCTAGGCTTACTTTTAAGGTATCAATTACTTGTTCTTTCATGGTATCACGGTCATTAGCCCAGTAATCGGGCACCTCTTGCTGCAAGCAATAAATAAACATAGCTAAAGCAGACTTAGGGCAAAATCCTGATATAGCGTTATTAAATATTTCTGATTTTTTTATATCATCTTTAATTTTTGCTATGTCAAATTCATCTGCCCATGTAGGATTTATTTCCTTAAGTTTTCCGTTTAGAACAGTGTTCATAGATTCTCTAAATAGAGTTTTTAATGACTCATCTTCTAATACGGGCGATGTGCCAAAAAAACCTGTTGTATCCATGTGCCTTTGATTTATTAATCCTTTTAACACTAAGTCTTCAAATTGTTTCTGTTGCTCTGGTCTAATGCCTTGAATTGGGTTCCATTGTATTCCTAATCGGAGTTGGGTTAATTGTAAATCATAACGTCTTAGAGATAGACCCTCGCCGTAATCTGATAATGTAGATTCAAAGTCTCTTTGACAAGCTTCAGGGCCTTTGTCTAGTTTAATGGTATAATGAATGACTGTTGTTTGGCTGCCTAGGGGGTAGGTAACATAAATATCAGACTTAAAAAGCGTTGTTAAGGCAGAGCCAATTTGTGGCGTATTTACTGCTTCAGATACGGCATATTTAATCATCCAATCTACAAATGAACCTTGCATATCGTTTAGGCCTTCTTCTCTTTGAACTAATCGTTTTGTTAATCTGTTCATTATCGACCAATCAGGAAAACTGTTAAATTTATGAATGTTCTTTAAGGCTATAATTGCATTTCGTTTATAATCTTCATAGGGCAGTTTATTAATGATGGTAATGAAATTTCTGAGAATCACTGGGTTAATTTTTTGGCGAGCCTCTATTAATTTTTGTGTCATTACGGTGTAGCGAATATAAAGTTCGCTGTACCATGAGTGCCAGGGATTTTTTTTCCATCAATGTCATTATGTTTTTCATAAATATCTGCAATTTGAGGAGCGTTTTTATAATTATCATCAAACCACTTAATGTAGTTTTTCATTACTTCTTTTATTTCTTTTAAATTATTTGTTGTGATTGCATCATTATATTCTTGTCTCAGTTTATTAATCTTATCTAAGCCTATACTTTGTGCAAAATCAGGGTCTGTATAGACATTATAAATTTTTATACTGGACATTTCATTTGCTGAAAGTGTGGTAGTATTACGACGTACTTTTATCGGGGCTTCGACTTCTTTTTTTTCTTCACTTTCGATTATTCTTTCGATTACTGAAAATTTATCAGTTTTTCTATAGTAAAAACCCCGTGCTAATGGTCCTGGTACAATGCTGTTCATAAAAATTTCCTTTAAAGAGTTTTTGTTTTCTGATTTTAATCTATAATAACTTGGATTGACAGAAATCAATTTGATGTCAGAGAAGCAGCTATTATTTCTCTTTGCCTTCTATAAACAGTGGGTTAGGTGTCAGAGGTTAGGTGCCAGAGGAGAAATTTATTATAAGTTTTTTATATCTATTAAGTAAATATATGCATGATTTTTTTATTAATTTTTTATTTCTATGGCACCTAACCTCTGACACCTTCTAGTCGACACCTCCTAGTCTGAGAGCTTATGTTAAGCACAAAAAAGACTTGGTTATCCCAAAAAACGGATAAATCTTAGCAAGGGGCGTTACCGCCTCGCTAGGGTATTACGCCCTTTCAGGGCTGTGATGACGCTGTGTGAGATAGTGTCTGTAGAGACGCATTGCCATGCGTCTCTTTTTTATGTCTAAACCATGATGATTTTTATCATAGAATCCTGGCTAGGTGTCAGAGGTTAGGCGCCAGAGGAGAAGTTTTTTATATGTTTTTATATCGATTAAGTAAATATATGCATGATTTTTTTATGAATTTTTTACGTCTATGGATTCTATTATAAAAATCAAGCCCAAAGAAAAGAGTAACAAAAGTTCCCTTCGACTCCGCTCAGGGAACAAAAAATAGAAACTTGTTTCAAACAGTGACAATTTTTGAACCGATATGACGCTGATTAAAATTATGAGGCTAGGTGTCAGAGGTTAGGTGCCAGAGGAGAATTTTTTTATAAGTTTTTATATCTATTAAGTAAAAATATGTATGATTTTTTTATTAATTTTTTATTTCTATGGCACCTAATCTCTGACACCTTCTCACTCTGAGGAATATACTGCTCAAAGAAGTGCAATTGCTCGACCAATTGATTAAACGGGAGATTAAGATTGAGTTCTATTCTAGGACTGTTATCATCATCAGAAGTTTCATAGGTTTGTAAAGCTTCTAAGCTGTTACAAAGAGAGGTTAAAGAGGAAGATGTTCGGGGGGGTAATTTCTTTAGTATTATGAGACATGTCTCTGTCATGAATTGAATTTATTTTTGTATTATCGCTATTATTTATTGATTTTGGTGTCATTTATATAACCAACATTGATATATGACATTATTTTGGCATTAAAAATATTTTCAGCTAATTTTTTATTAACAAGTGGTTTTGATAGATAAGGTTTTGCTTTTGTAAGAGCTGCAATAGCTTTATCTCTAGTTTCTTGATTAACAATCAATTTTAAACAGATATTAAGATAGTCATAAAACTTTTTTTCGTTTTTCTTAGCTTCGCTAGCTGGAGTTTGTATTGGTGATGGCGCAAAGCTTACTTTTTTCGATACTTTTTGCGGTTTTTTTTCACTAGTAGACTGTTTAGT
>JBILGQ010000184.1:0-3422 GCA_044350955.1 Candidatus Marinamargulisbacteria bacterium
GATTGATTCGAATTCATATTTTTCAAAAATAAGTCTATTTTTTTCAATATTGATGGATCCATAGCTTTCTTAACGGCACTAGTAGACTGTAATAATTTTTGTAAAGCTTCTGACCGACCGTTAATCGGTGATTGAAAATCGGGTCGAGAAACTCCCTGAAATTGAGTTGATTCTATAGACATGGCACCATTATGCCATATTAACCAAGATTTAAAACATATTTTTTATTTAAATCTTAGGTGAAAATCAAAATAAACTCTGTTACACTTTTAAAATGGACCATTTAATCGATACAAGTTCCCTTCTTTATAACAACCACTTTTTACGAGCTTTGCTGTTAATACCCATTCTATTTTGTGCTTATCTGATTGTTATATGCTGGCGTCAAAACAAAAAATTTAACGCCCCCATCAATCGTGATCCAAATAACAGCACTAATTTCTAAGACCCTATGGAGTTTAACCCTAAAGACATCGATAGCATTGCCCTGCAAATCAAAGAGGGTGCGGTAGGAATTTTTTCTTGTGACACCATTCTGGGCTTAGTTGCCCTCCCTACAGAAGCAAACAGCCAGCGTATTCAACAAATCAAACAACGCCAAAATTGCCCCTTTATATTATTGCTACCCTCTTTACATCATTGTTATCACTATTGCCAAGATTTAACAAAAAAACAAAGTGACTTTCTTAAGCAAGTATGGCCTGGCCCAGTTACGGTTATTTTAAATAAATCTGACAACGTCTCTTCGAATATTACAGCCAACAAAACTACAATAGGCCTACGTTATCCAAGCTTTTCTCCATTAAACTATTTATTAAACCAAGTAGATGAAGCCATAATTTCAACATCAGTAAACACACACGGAAGCCCCCCTGCCTTAACGGAAACAACCATTCCGGATAGCATCCGAAATCAAGTAGACTTTATCTACACAAAAAACAGTCCGTCCAACGCAACTGCATCTACAATTGTAGATTTAAGCAACGATCAACTCGCCATTTTACGACAAGGAGACTTTTATATTGACCCTAATAAATTCTGATTTTTCACATAATGATTATTCAGCCGTTTTTTTAAGCGAGGGCTTGCCTTTTGAAAAAGCAGTTTCCCGTTATAAAAAACGACGAACAGACTTATTAAGTAAACTGAAAGATTGTTGCTTGATTCAAGGCGTTGATAAGCCTTTTAATCAACACAACCCTTGGTTAAATCGCAGTAAAAACCTGTACCAAGATCCTTCATTTTTATATTTAACCGGTATTAATCAAGAACATACGGCTATTCTATTAAACCCATATACCAAAAAAATTCACTTATTTTTACCCTTATTAAATGAACACAAAGTATTTTGGGAGGGCCTGTTTTTAGGCATCCATGAAACAAACCCAAAACATCAAGAAGCTCTATGTAATTCTCTCGGATTTGACTCTGTCAGTGCCATTGATAGAAGTTACGATAGTCTCATAAAGCAAATTAAAGATGCCAAACAAACACGTTGCAGCACTTTTTTTTACGAAGCACCAAATAAACAAAGCCCAATTATGGATCACAGCACCCTAAAAAAAATAGAGTTAGAAAATTATCTTAAAAAGATAGTATTCAGATAACAAGTTGCGAACCTCTACTACAAGATCGCCCTGTATTAGATAAGCATGACATCGATTTAATGAACCAAGCAAACAATCATACTGCAAAAGCCTTTATTCTGTGTTTACAACAATTTAAAACGCTCAAAAACGAAAACGACGTAGCGGGCCTACTCATCGCAGAAGCCTACAAATCATCCTTTTTAGGCGAAAGTTTTGCGCCAATCGTAGCTCAAGGTAAAAACGCCTGTATCTTGCATTACAATAAAAACAATGCTCCCCTAGAACCAGGAAATTTATTGTTATTGGATTTTGGCTGCAGAGCTCACAGTATTCCGGCTGACATTTCACGCACTATCCCTATTAATGGAAAGTTCAACCCCTTACAAGCACTATTATATAACATAGTATTAAGTGCCCAAAGCATAGTAGAAAAAAACGCCAAAGCTGGAATAATGATTCATGATTTAAATTTACGATGCTGGAATCATATCGAATCAGAATTGCAAAAGAAATTTCAAGGACCAAGCGCAAAAATTCAACGCCCCTACAAAGAACGGCCACACAATGTATCACATCTAATTGGTCATATCGTGCACGACGGCGACCCCTATCGAAACTATTACAACGAAGGCCTAAAATCAGGTCAAGTCATAAGCAACGAACCCGGTATTTACGGCTATTTCGAACTAGAAATAAACGGAATTCTTTATAAAGAACAGTGCGGCATTCGTATAGAAGATAATTTGCTAATCACCGAAACCGGATGTAAAAATCTAAGCCAAAATTGCCCAAAAACGATAGCCGACATTGAAGCCTTACTACGCTAAAGCTATACTACATAAATGACAAAATCACAGTTAACGGTTTTACACGGCGACGAATCGTTTTTAATTGACAATCATGTTTTAAGCATTCAAAAACAGCAGCCTCAGGCAACAACCCACCTATTTCAAGATCACTTTGAATGGGCTGATTTTATGCAGGCTACACAAAGCACAGGGTTATTTGCGACAGAAAGCATTATTCTAATCAAAAACCCTTGGTTTTTTTCAAAAAAAATCACAGACAACGACAGCGATAGACTCATTCAAATCATCGAACACTGCACTGATCCTGGCATTCACATTATTATCTGTGAATATGGTAATTTGGATCAACGCAAAAAATTAATCACACAGTTAAAAAAAATCGGCCAATTTTACAAATACGAAACATTTAAAGACTGGGAGCAAGATAAGTTCAAAGCCTGGATTAAACAACACTTAAACAGCCTAGGTAAAACCATAAGCCCCGAGGCCCTGCAAGTAGCCTGTGATTTATTACCCTCATCATTACGTGCCGCAGCCAGTGAATGCACGACTTTATGCACCTATATAGGCGAACGAAAAACAATAGAAACAAGCGACATAAAAGCTATAGCCAACGACCAGCAATTATCGGTATATCAGTTTTTAGAACGTCTAAAAAAACGACACTTTAAAGACGTCTATGAATCGATGCAACACCTACAGGAAACAGGCGAAGACCCTATTCGTTTAATGGGCCTATTATTTGCCACAATCAGACAATACATACAACTATTAGCAGCCCAACAACAAGGCATAACGCCTGAAAATTTAGCCAAACAAATTGGCAAAAACCCTTATTTTTTAAAATTACTACTAAACGACATAAAAAAGAACTACACACTCAACATAGCCAGTAATATATATAAAGAATGCGCAACACTAGACTATCAAATTAAATCAGGCCAAATAAAAGCCGACTTTGTATTTAAACGACTTCCTTTAATTATTTGCTCTTAAATACTTGACCGTTGCAACAGTCTGAGAA
>JBILGQ010000185.1:0-3412 GCA_044350955.1 Candidatus Marinamargulisbacteria bacterium
ACCGTTTCTATTGCAACGCAACTTATACTATTTGCACCACTGGCCTATTTGTTTGGCCCTGTATTACACTTGCCTTTAGTTTGGATAGTTGGATCTTTGGCTTTGCATCAAAGTATCGCTACTTTACTCTATATTTGGCTATGGAAGCGTCGCTTTAATCTTCCCCCAAATTCACAAACATGATAGCCTTATGCAAACGATTTTTAACTTAATTTTTTAGGAGACAGACATGATAGAAACAGAAAACCTAAGCATTTCATTCGGAGGCGCTACTTTATTCGAAAACGTCTCCATAAAATTTAACAGCGAAAACTGCTATGGACTGATAGGCGCAAACGGAGCAGGTAAATCAACCTTCTTAAAAATTCTTGCAGGTGATATAGAACCTTCAAAAGGCCAGGTTATTATACCTAAAGGCAAGCGTGTAGCCATGTTAAGACAAAACCAATTTGCTTTTGATAATGAAAAAGCCCTAAATACGGTATTAATGGGTCACCCAGAATTATATAAAATTTATAAAGAACGAGATGAATTATATAGCAAGTCTGAAATGACTGAAGAGGAAGGCATTCGTATAGGAGAATTAGAATCTGAATTCGCTGAAATCGATGGTTATACAGCTGAAGCCGAAGCCGCAACCATGTTAAACGATTTAGATATCTCCAATGACCATCACGAAAAATTAATGAAAGATTTAGAACCAGGTATAAAAGTTCGTGTGTTATTAGCACAGGCTTTATTCGGAAATCCAGATATCTTGTTATTAGACGAGCCTACCAACCAACTTGATTATATATCGGTATTATGGCTTGAAAAATTTTTATTTGACTTTAAAAATACGGTTATCGTCGTATCGCATGACCGACATTTTTTAAACAAAGTGTGCACACATATTGCAGACGTAGATTACAAAAACATTAAGATTTTTGTAGGAAACTACGATTTTTGGCAACAATCAAGCAACCTTATTCAATCTCAATTACAAGATCAGCACAAAAAACAAACTGATAAAATTAAAGAATTAGAAGACTTTGTGCGTCGATTTTCGGCCAATGCTTCTAAATCTAAACAAGCCACATCACGAAAAAAATTAATCGACAAAATTCGCCCCGATGAATTAGCCACCACTTCACGACGCAGCCCATATATCGCTTTTAAAGCCCAACGCCCCTGCGGAAATAATATTTTAAAAGTCAGCAAAGTTAGCCATTCGGTAAACGGAGTTCAGCTTTTAAAAAATGTTAGCTTCACCCTAAACAGACACGACAAAATTGCCATTACAGGCCGAAATGACTTATCAAGAACGATACTATTAGACCTATTAGCAGGAAAAGAAACCCCTGACGAAGGCACAATTGAATGGGGAAACAACAGTATTCCGACCTATTTCCCAAAAGATAACTCAGAGTTTTTTAAAGAAGATATTACCCTTTTTGAATGGCTTGATAACTTTACCAAGCAAGACGACGACCAACTAATACGTGGCTTTTTAGGCCGCATGTTGTTTTCAGGAGAAGCCGTAGAAAAAGACGTAAAAGTATTATCTGGAGGCGAAAAAGCACGCGCTATGTTTTCAAAACAAATGTTAGCTGAAGGCAATGTACTTTTATTCGACGAACCTACTGACCATTTAGACTTAGAAGCCATTACTACTTTAAATGAAGGTTTAATAAAATTTGACGAATGCATTTTATTTACATCTCACGACTTTGAGTTATTAAATACGGTAGCGAATAGAGTAATAGAAGTTACTCCGAATGGTATGATTGATAGAATGTCGAATTTTAACGATTATATGCAAAACCCCGAAGTAGCCAACTTACGAAAAAAATTATACGAAAAATAAGTTATGCTATCTAAAGCCGGTATTGTGCAATCAATACAAAATGGCACTGTAAATAAAAAACCACGCGTGAGATATAAACAGTCTCAAGCTGCTCAACCCAACAAATGTTCAGATCAAGAACGCTTAAGCTCTCTTACTAAACTTAAATTTGAGTTTGAATCCAATTTACCTTCTAAGCTATCACAAAAAGACTTTAAAACTGATGTTCAAAAAATTGCTTCGACTATCGACAGATTGAACATCGTACTAAAAAATAAAAACCTATTCTCATCGAGAGACCTTAGCTTATTAGATACAGGGCTCAATAGTTTAAAAGAACTCTATGAAAAATATCAACGCTCTGCTTATTTATCTCTTGTTTTAGGAATATTTCACTTAAAATTGAATCTCAGAGTAACAGCAATGGACTATTTTAAAAACGCAAAAGAAACAGATGATACTGCAGCTGAAACACTAATACAAATAGCAAAAACCTATATAAAAGAGTCAAAAATCTGCCCAACAAAAAAAACTAAAAAAAACGCTCAAAATAAATCAACTCGATTATTACAAGAAGCTAAAGAATTAACCGATAATGCAGATGATACAGAAAGGATTAACACACATAAACTTGAAATAATATTGCCACACACTTTAACTTATTTATCGGCTACAAAATCACAGTCGTTAGACTTTCGATATCAGACATTACGAACAGACTCGACTTTAGATATTAGCCAAGTCAAGATGAGTGCTAGCTTTACACACCTTAGCTCATATGATGAACTTAAATATAAATTTGAAAAATCTTGTCCTTCTACAATATCAGACGAAGAATTTACTCAAGATACGCGACAAATCTCATCTAACATCGATAAATTAAACACCTTTTTGAAACAAAAATATCCTTCTACCCCTGAAGAATTCGCCTTATTAAATACACATTTAAAAAACTTACACAAAATATCTAAAAAACATCAAAATCCTGCTTATTTATCTCTAGTTATAGGAATATTTCACTTAAAATTAGATCTTAGAGTAACAGCAATGGCCTACTTCAAAAAGGCAATAAAAGCAGATGAATTTGCGACTGAAGCACTGATACAAATGGCAGTAACCTATATAAAAGAGGCAAGAATCTGCCCCACAGAAAGCACTAAAAAAACACCTCTAAGAGAGGCCTATCTATTATTACAAAAAGCCAAAGAATTAACTAAAAATGACTATGATTTAGAGATAATTAAAACACTTGAGATTGAGGCTAGGTGTCAGAGGTTAGGTACCATAGACATAAAAAAAATATAAAAAAATCATTTTATATTTTTACTTAATCGACATAAAAACTTATAAAAAATCCCCTCAGGATTCTTTGATAAAAATCAAGTCAAAAAGAAAAAGTAACAAAAGTTCCCTTCGACTCCGCTCAGGGAACAAAATCATGATTCAGATGTGTATACCGGGTTCTTTTCTTTTGGAATGTTCTTTATGGCGCGCCCGGAGGGATTTGCCCTTCTTCAATGCTTTCGCATTGAGCCGGGCAGCCTACGCGCCTGACGAAGCTGTTTGTTACAGCTTCTTTTCTGCCAT
>JBILGQ010000277.1:0-3409 GCA_044350955.1 Candidatus Marinamargulisbacteria bacterium
GAAAAAATGGCCCCATAGAGTTAGAAAATTAATTGTAACTCAAAATTATGATTTTATTTAACATAGCAAATTTTGTAATCTTAGACCTACGCAATACTAGAAAAATATCTAAAGTTTTATAAAACACAGAAAGTATAAAAAACAAAAAAAGCCATTTTACTGGCTTTAATTTGAAATTTAGATAACAAGTCTATGATGTGAGTTCGACCTAATCATTAACTACATAGCAGTTAAGATTTTTGTCCTTTAAAAAGGAGGTGATCCAGCCACACCTTCCGGTACGGCTACCTTGTTACGACTTCACCCCAATCGCCAGCTTCACCTTAAATAGCTTCTTCCTAAAAGGTTAGAGCACTATCTTTGGGTGCATCCGACTCTCATGGTGTGACGGGCGGTGTGTACAAGGCCCGGGAACGAATTCAACGTGGCGTAGCTGATCCACGTTTACTAGCAATTCCAACTTCATGTACTCGAGTTGCAGAGTACAATCCGAACTGAGACCGGTTTTCTGAGATTAGCTTCACCTCGCGGTGTTGCAACCCTTTGTACCGGCCATTGTAGCATGTGTGTAGCCCAGGGCGTAAGGGGCATGATGACTTGACGTCGTCCTCACCTTCCTCCTGTTTTCCACAGGCAGTCTCTTGTGAGTTCCCATCCTAAATGCTGGCAACACAAGACGAGGGTTGCGCTCGTTGCGGGACTTAACCCAACATCTCACGACACGAGCTGACGACAGCCATGCACCACCTGTCTTACAATTCTCTTACGAGCACTCCTGCATCTCTGCAAGATTTTGTAGATGTCAAGCCCTGGTAAGGTTCTTCGCGTATCGTCGAATTAAACCACATGCTCCACTGCTTGTGCGGGCCCCCGTCAATTCCTTTGAGTTTTAACCTTGCGGTTGTACTTCTCAGGCGGTTCACTTAACGAATTATCTTTGGCACTGAAGGGGTCGATACCTCCAACACCTAGTGAACAAAGTTTACGGCGTGGACTACCGGGGTATCTAATCCCGTTCGCTCCCCACGCTTTCGCACCTCAGCGTCAGAATAAGTCCAGAAAGCCGCCTTCGCAACTGGTGTTCCTCACGATATCTACGCATTTCACCGCTACACCGTGAGTTCCGCTTTCCTCTACTTATCTCTAGTTTTTCAGTTTCAAATGCGGACCTCAGTTAAGCCGAGGCATTTAACATTTGACTTAAAAAACCGCCTACGCGCTCTTTATGCCCAATAAATCCGGATAACGCTTGCCCCCTACGTATTACCGCGGCTGCTGGCACGTAGTTTGCCGGGGCTTCCTTTAGAGGTACCGTCATAATCGTTCCTCTTGACAGAGCTTTACATCCCTAAAGACTTCATCGCTCACGTGGCGTCGCTGCGTCAGGCTTTCGCCCATTGCGCAATATTCCTCACTGCTGCCTCCCGTAGGAGTCTGGACCGTATCTCAGTTCCAGTGTGACTGTACATCCTCTCAGACCAGTTACTGATCGTAGTCTTGGTAGGCCATTACCCCACCAACAAACTAATCAGACGCGGGCTCATCTCAAAGCAATAAATCTTTTCTTATTTTACTTTTGCAAAATAAGTATATCCGGTATTACCTCCCCTTTCGAGAAGTTATCCCAGACTTTGAGGCAGATTACCCACGCGTTACTCACCCGTTTGCCACTAACTTAGATTAATTCAACCGAAGCTAAATTAAAATGTTCGTTCGACTTGCATGTGTTAGGCACGCCACCAGCGTTTATCCTGAGCCAGGATCAAACTCTCAATTGATTCAAAAAAATAAACTAACGTTGGCTCACATCAATATTAGACTTGTTATTTAAATTTCAAAGATCTCAAAAGTTTGCTAATATTAAACTATAAAACAGAGGCTGTCAACAAGATATTCCAAGGCATCTTAATTTAATGATCCCTTGAATATTTTGAACGTTCTGAACTAGTTCATCAGAAGGCGTTCCATCAACATCCACTATAGTATAAGCATACTCTTTAGCACTTTTGTTTACCATTTCAACAATGTTCAAATTACTTTCAGCAATTAGTTTAGTAATCTGACCCACCATATTCGGAACATTCTTGTTAATGATAGTAATTCTATAAGCTCCGCTGCGTTCCAAATAGCAATTTGGGAAATTTACAGAGTTTTTTACATTTCCATTCACAATGAAGTCTCTTGCTTGAGAAGATACCATTGTTGAACAATTTTTTTCTGCTTCAACTGTTGAAGCTCCTAAATGAGGTAGTCCGATGACTGAATCATAGCGTTTTAACTCATTTGTAGGAAAGTCTGTTACGTACTTAGAAATAAGTTTATTGTCTAAAACTTTATGCAAGGCTTTTGTATCTATGATCTCAGGCCTTGCAAAATTTAGTACAATACAATTATTTTTAAGACATTTAAACTTCTCATCATCTAAAAAATTCCTTGTTGAATCGTTCAAAGGCATGTGCAAAGTCACAAAATCAACTTCAGAGAGCATTTTACTTAAACTACTTGCTTGTTTAACCGATCTTGATAGTCCCCACGCCCTATCAACAGAAATATAAGGATCGTATCCATACACATCCAAACCAAGATTTACAGCATCATTTGCGACTAATACGCCAATAGCCCCTAAACCAATTACACCTAGCTTCTTATTTGCAAGTTCAAATCCAATAAAATTAGATTTATTCTTTTCTACTTCATCAGAAACATTAACATGATCCCCGAGTGAATCGACATACTTCAAACCTTGATAAAGATTTCTAGAGGCAAGCAGCATTGCCGATAACACTAGTTCTTTTACTGCATTAGCATTAGCCCCGGGTGTATTAAATACAACCACTCCCCTCTCAGAACATTTATCAACAGGTATATTGTTAACACCTGCGCCTGCCCTTCCAATTGCTAATAAATTATTCTTTATGGGGTAGTCATGTAAATTATGGCTTCGTAACAAAATAAAATCTGGATCACTAGTATCTTCAATTTTTATACTATCATCAACAAGCAGTGCTAATCCATCACTATCAATCTTGTTAAAGATCTGTACTGAATATTTTTTTTTGATTGTAGCCATAATTATTCCAACTCAATACTAACGCTTACGGTATTGAGGCGACTTTCTAGCCCCTCTCTTACCGTATTTCTTACGTTCTTTTACTCTTGAATCTCTTGTTAAAAACCCATGTGGCTTTAATTTATCTTTAAACTCACTATTAGCTTGAATTAAAGCTCTTGCAATACCTAATACACAGGCATCACATTGACCTACTTTTCCACCACCTATAAGGGTAATTTTAATATCAAACTTCTTACTTAATCCAACAATTGAAAGGGGTAAATCAATTCTGTGTAAATTAGCAATGTTGCCAAAATAGTCTTGAGCAGTCATCCCACAAACTTCAACCTTCCCTGT
>JBILGQ010000186.1:0-3387 GCA_044350955.1 Candidatus Marinamargulisbacteria bacterium
AATAAACACTCTCGAAATTAACACATCATTTTTAGGTATTCCATTTATACCAAGCAATGCTACAGACACATCTGCCGCTGTTTTTTCAGCCATAAATCCCGCCAACTCCTGCGCAAAATCAGCGGTGGGCAATAAAGGAATCAACTTAACTGGCAAACCGCAAGCGTCTTTAAAAGACCTAGCGCTATGACACACAATGTTTGCAATATACTGCTCTTTAGGTATCAAATTACTTAAAGAAAGCCCAAGCAAGCCTTTACTTATTGTTTCTGTACTAACCACTGTGTAGCCAGTCGCATTAAAATAATGTTGAATATCTGCTTTAAGTCTTTGATTTAAATCTATAGACGCTACATCTAATTCATTTTGAAACAAACTCATTGTTTTCTCCAAAGCAATTTTGGAAGAAACTATTGAGAGGTAGTGTTAGTTCGATCATGCCAACATCCCTTCTGTTATCACTGATTTAAGTTTATCAATTTTGTTGGTTATTTCCCAACTTAAGTTAAGATCTGTTCGTCCGAAGTGGCCATAAGCGGCAGTTTGTTTGTAAATAGGTTTTCTTAAATCAAGAGTCTCAATAATTCCTTCAGGCGTAAGATCGAAAACTGATTTAATGGTTTCAATAATACGCTCATCACTAAAAGTCGATGTTCCATAAGTATCAACATAAATCGATAATGGTTCCGAAACACCAATCGCATACGACAACTGAATCATAATTTCATCACAGATTCCTGCTGCAACCAAGTTCTTTGCCACATAACGCGACATATAAGCTGCAGATCGATCTACCTTTGTTGGATCTTTACCTGAAAAAGCTCCTCCACCATGATTTGTCCATCCACCATAAGTATCTACTATAATTTTTCGCCCAGTTAAACCGGCATCCCCGTTTGGACCACCTATTACAAAGCGCCCCGTTGGGTTTACTAACACACGACAATTATTATCAAGCAATTCCTCAGGTATTACCTCATTAATAACATATCGTTTCAAATCACGCTCTATTTGCTCATGCGACACATCAGGACTATGTTGCGTGGATATCAACACTGTATGAATACGTTTAGGAGTCTTTCCATCGTATTCCACAGTTACCTGTGATTTGGCATCAGGACGCAAATATGTCAAAACATTATTTTTACGTAAATCCGCTAATTTTTGCAGCAATTTATGAGCCAAAACAATAGGTAAAGGCATTAATTCATTTGTTTGATTACAGGCATAGCCAAACATAATACCTTGATCACCAGCACCTAAGGCTTTATCAAAACCGCTCCCTTTGTTAACACCCAAAGCAATATCGGCCGATTGTTCATGAATTGTCGATAATACAGCGCATTCATTGGCATCAATGCCAAGATCAGACTTTATATAGCCTATTTCACGCAAAGTATCTCGAACTATTTTTTGAGTATCTAGCCATCCCTTAGTGCTTACTTCGCCCCCTACCAAAACCAAGCCTGTTGTAATAAATGTTTCAACCGCTACTCGACTTTCAGGATCTTGTTTCATGGCCTCATCCAAAATAGCATCTGATATTTGATCGCAGATTTTATCAGGGTGACCCTCTGAAACAGACTCGGAAGTAAACAATCGTGACATGATAGCTAAAGGGTATCATGCACCCCATTTTTCATCAATAAATATCTGAAAAAACCTCTATTTTGAACTATGTTTTAAACAGTTTTCGTGATAGATCAGTCGCATAATAAAAAATTAAAGCTATTTTATTGACTACAACAAGAAAAATCCAAAATTTATTTTTTTATGTTCATTACATCCATAACTTTAAGTGCGGTATCTAAAGCTTGCAAACCTACCTCTCCTGAAATAAGAGGCGTTTTTTTCTCAAGTACACAGTTTATGAAATGACTTAATTCTGACTTTAACGGTTCTTTTTTTTCTACGTCTATAACATGCTCAATAGGCGCTCCGAATTTAATGGTAAAATCCCCGAAATTATCGGGCTCTTTAGATATAACGCTTTCATATACTTTTAACTCCTGCGTCATATAATTTAATTCTGCATATCCTTTTGTACCAGTAACGGCTAAATGTCTAATTCTAAGCGGAGTAATCCAGTTCACTTGCATTAAGGCACTTTGATCGCCGTACGTTAACAGAATATCAGCATAATCTTCACGTCCATTAATTAAGGCTCTACCTGCATTGCCATAAATAGCATCGGGCTGTTTTTCTAACAAACTAGACATAATATCAATATCATGAACCGCTAAATCGATAATTACATTTGTATCTTTAATTTGAGCCGGAAACACCCCAACACGTCTAGAAATCAACGATGTTACTTTACCCAATTCACCAGCATCAATAAGTTCTTTCAATTTTTGTACAGCCGGGTTAAACCGTTCGATATGCCCCACCATAAGCGTTAAGTTTTTTTGCTTCGCGATAGAAATTATTTCTTCAGCTTTTTCTACAGACTCACAGATAGGTTTTTCGATTAATAACGACACATTATACTGTAAACAAATCTTGGCAATATCATAGTGAAACACAGTCGGAGCCGTGATACTTAAAGCGTCCATATCTTCCTCTTGAAGCATTGTTTCTATAGAGGTATAGGCCTTACAAGCAAACTGTTCGGCATATTGCTGCGCAACAGACTCCTGCACATCACAAACAGCGACTAACTCGGCTTCAGAAATTTCAAAGTAGTTTCGAGCATGATGTTTTCCCATATTCCCTAAACCAATCACGGCGACTTTTATTTTTTTGCTCATAAGCCCTTATTTTGTCAGATTAGCTTTTTTTGAACAAGAGAGGAGCTTTAAAGTTAGTCATTCTATACTGGTCAATAGGCCAACATATCCGCCAAGATATTTTAAAATTTGATAAAGCAAAATACGGAAAGCAAATAATTGCTACCTTATCTAAAGATCTCACTACAGAATTCGGAAAGTGCTGGAGTGAACGCCAATTACATTATTGTTTAAAATTTTCCGAGATCTTTCTTGAAAAGCACATTATGCACACAGTGTGTGCGGAATTAAATTGGTCTCATGTGAGGCTACTGTTACCGATCGAAAACGAACTAAAACGCAACTTCTACATCGAACTTTGCAAATTAGAAAACTGGTCATCTAGACAGCTTCAAGAACGCATTCAATCTATGTTATTCGAGCGAACGGCCATCTCAAAAAAGCCCGATTTTAGAGTCCTCGATCATTCATGAACAACTTCCCCCTAAAGAAATATTACAAAATAAACTTCATCCAGCTATTAAAATTGCTCAACGTCGTCTTGATAAAACAGAGCCAGACAAACTAAAGCATCTCTCTTAAAACAAGACCAAACTAGTTTTCATGCCAGTTTGATCCTGTTCTATGACTTTCAAACTACTTTAAATCTTATAGTATA
>JBILGQ010000187.1:0-3386 GCA_044350955.1 Candidatus Marinamargulisbacteria bacterium
CGAAATCGCCTATTCTCACAAACATAATCATAATAACTAGACCAATAATAGTCTTCAGGAAATTGTACCAACGCCGCTTCTACCGGATTATTATGTATATAGCGAATCACCGTTTTTAAATAAGCAGGTGTAGTAATATGAATTGATCGAAATCGATCTTTAAATATTGGGCCATCTTTTAAGCGTCGTCTATTGTATTCTCTGGCAAATCGAGAATTTAACAACGCCATCCCTTTACTTAAATTAGCTTCTTTTAAATGAATCAAAATATGATAATGATTCCCCATAATAACAAATGAATGAATTTCGAATTTGTAATGCTCTGCAACATAAACCAATACTTCTATAAACATCTCTTTTAATTCATCACTAACAAAAATATACCTATGGGCTGCACCTCGATTCATCACATGATACCACCCCCCTTCATACACCTTTCTTTTTGCTCTCGGCATAGCCACAGCATAACATATTTTATATAAAACAATAATATATATTAAAGATATTTAATTATATATTATTTGGGGTGGTACTTTTGAACCGGCACCTTGCAAAGGTAACTCGTTTATTTTTAAACCATCATTTAAACAAAAATCTTTTAAACAAACTTCTGAACAACCAGCTCTATTTTACCCTGCCTTAATTCCTCACTTAACATACAAGCTATCGGCACTGCATACTCTTCTGTAGCCATATAACCCGAATACCCTTGCAAAGCAAGCGACGCAGCGCTAACCCCTAACTTCTCACATAAATTCGCATCAAATTCATTCGGATCTACACAGCGACCCTCATACCCATAAAAATGTGGAATTGCCTTAAAACTATCACTGTCAGCACCTGGCTCTAAACGCTTTTTAATATCTTTTATCAAAAGTTGCTCTAATTCTAACCGCGATAATTCTAAATTCCCGTGTGAATCATAGCTAACTTGATCATTCAATACATCTCGAACATCAAAATTTGGAATCCACTCTAACAAACCCTCTGCTATACAGATTACGCCATAATCTTTGTTATTTTTTTGGGCTCTTTGTATAACATCACACAACTGTGTAATGATATCAGCATAACTCAATTTTTTATCACGAACGTCTTCGCCCAATAACACAAAATCAGGTTTGGCAATCTGCCCTACAGCTCTGGCTATATGACCCGTCGATCGCCCCATTAGCTTTACAATATGCCAATATTTTTTTGTCGACTCAGTATCTTTAATCAAAGCCTTCACTAAATTGGCATAAGTATCTACAGCGGTATGAAAGCCAAAGGATATCGGCAAATAAGGCAAAAACCTCAAATCACCATCTATTGTTTTAGGAACCCCTATCACCGCACAATTTACCTTACTTAAATACTGTGCCAAAAACACAGCATTTGTATGCGAGTCATCACCACCAATAATAATTATAGCGTCTAACTGATACTGTTTTACTACCGCTTCTATAGATTTATATTGCTGATCTGATTTAATTTTAGTTCGATCAGTGCCCAATAATTCAAAGCCTCCTGTATTGTAATAGGCTTTGCAACTGTCGTAAGTTAAAAGACGTAATTTCCCCTTTATTAACCCACCAGGACCATCTTGCACAGCATACAAATTCGACTTCGTAGCTTCACAAAATTTTGCAACGGTAACCACAACAGTATGGCCACCAGGGGCAGGGCCACCCGAAAATAATATCGCAATATTTTTATTAAGCTTCCCTGGCGTTTTTAAACCAGACACTTTTAAAATATCTGACTGTAAATTTGGAAAGTTTTTAGTATACAAGCAAGATAAACTATTAATCTCAGACCTATACATATACAAGCGTGTGTCTTCAAAAGTCATGCTTACGGTTGTTTAACAGCCAATTCATTATTTAAATCATTTAATATAGCAAAAGCTTCATATAAATACGGATCTTTTTTTAATTCTTTAATCCAATCTTTATAACTTTCTTTTTGAGCCACTGTTAAGCCTGCTATATCAGGGCTTATATAATCGATGTCTGCAAAATCTTGAATACTTTTATCATAAGCATCACTTTCTTTTTTGCTTTGAATTTTTTCTTTTATGGCTTCAGTCACTAACAAAGGCGCTAAACTTGTTTTCTTTTGCTGATTCACGTAATCAATATGCTTTAAAATCGCTTTGAATGCAGGTGATTGATTCACCCGTTCACTTGATTTTGCTTGTAATCCTTTTAAATCTAATGGCTTTTTAAACCAAAGCTTATAGTTCAGCTTAGGAATTGTATCCCAAGGCATTGCATAATCTAAATAACGTTCTCCCACTTCAAGATGCGAGTATAAATTTGGCAAATGAATATCGGGCACTACCCCTTTACGTTGTGTAGATTGTCCCGAAATTCTATAAAACTTTTGTACTGTTACTTTAATAGACCCCAAATCTTTATAGTTAGTGCTATTTTTTATATCATATTCATCTAAATCAATAAACGTCTGCACAGTACCTTTTCCGAATGTATCAGCCCCTACAATTACCGCTCGCCCGTAATCCTGCAGAGCAGCGGCTAAAATTTCAGATGCTGAGGCAGAAAAACTATTAACCAAAATCACTAATGACCCCGAGTAATACACCGCTTTATCTTGATCTTGCAACACATTATTACTAAAGGATTTACCTTTTACTTGTACAATAGGCCCCGATTCTATAAACAAACCAGCCGTATTTACCGCATCAAACAAAGCACCACCTGAATTATTTCTTAAATCTATAACAATGCCTTGTACTTTTTTTTGCTTTAAGTCGTTTATGGCTTTTTTAATATCGTCTGTTGTATTGCGTTTCGAGGCATCTTTAAAATCGCGATAAAACTTGGGTAAATAAATATATCCAAACTCGTTGCCACTGCGCTTATCTTTTACTACTGCATGTTTAGCATAAGTTTCTTCAATAATCACTACATCTCTGGTTATTTGAATAACTTCAATTCTTTGATCAGGATGCTTAACGGTTAAAGTAACCACTGTACCTTTTTTACCCCGAATGACGTCAACCGCATCGCGCACTCTTGCACCTACTAAATCAACAGGCGTTTTATTTCCCTGCCCTACTTTTAAAATAATATCCTCTTCTTTTAAAGACCCTTGCTTCCAAGATGGCGACCCAGGCACGATGCTAGCCACCTTAATAAATCCATCTTGTTCGCTTAATACAGCGCCAATTCCTTCTAAATGCCCTGAAATATTAATATCAAAATCTTCTTTTTTTTCGGCCGGATAATAATTGCTATGAGTATCGAAAACAATTCCAAAAGTATTAAAATAATAGTCTAAGCGTTCTGCTTTAGTTTCTTTTTTTAAACGCTCAAAACTGGCTACTACCTCTTCTTTTACTTTTTCTCTAGATTTTTTTTCTAATTTAGCATCAAAAACAT
>JBILGQ010000188.1:0-3381 GCA_044350955.1 Candidatus Marinamargulisbacteria bacterium
TAAGTATCCGGAATTAAATATAGTTATTTTAAATAACACAAAATTACCAAATTCCAAATCAGAACTTATTCCACAATTAGCAAAAAACCATATTATTATATTCCTAGAAAACGGACACAGTATTTATAGCGACGATCCTACCGACGAAGCCCTCAGAGAGAAAAAATGGGAAAGCGGTAATCACATAAAAATATTCCATCAGATTATAAACTATTATAATCCAGAAAATATTAAAGAAATAATTACCTTAATGCGTCCCATTAACTCTAAATTAACTAGTAAAGTTTTTCCTCAAATCACTCGTAAAAATTTACTTCAAGATTACCAAGAAAATTACCAAGAAGACAGTTCCCTTCTAGGTTTATTAAATCGAAATTTACCTACAGAAATAGGGGATTATAAAAATAGATTGTTTATATTAGACAATAACCCAATAGACCCTTCTATTTTCTCTCTTCAGGGTAACCCTGAAACCACAGCAACTTTCACCATTTTTCAAGCCCAAAAAGCCCCTCCTAAAGCCGAAGCCGAAGCCGAAGCAAGAGCTACAAGCACACCCGAAGAGGCAAAAGAAAACCACCCCCACACACCCTAACTATTCTCACTGCGTTTTCAGTTAGATTGTCGAAAGTTCGATTTTGGAATAAATTTATTTTTTATCTCATCGCCATGTTTTTCTCTAACAAACACAAAATCACCACTTTCAATTAAATTACGTATTTCTTGATTAAAAGTCACTCTCATTAATAGTGTTGCATCATTAAAAAAATCACACATCAGCGCCTGCTCTTGTCCTATTTTTTTAAAATTATTTAAAGTTGCTGGACTTATTTGTTCGGTAGGATCGACTTTAGAAAAATCAAACCTCCCTGTTAAAGTAATTGCCCCTGACTTTTCAAGTCTATTATATAAATCGTCAGATTTACCTTTATAATCGGCAGTCAAACAATGAGTAAAAGCGTTACTACTACTGCTTTCAAATAACGAGTCTTTTAATATTTTTTTACATTTTTCTTCGATTTCATTCATCTTGGCATCACCAATTAATTTCTTTTTGAAAGCCAAAATATTCTCTTTACTTACTTTTAAAATCTCTAGTTTTGTTTCTAAATCACTACCATCTGAACGTATAAGTACTTTGCCATCCTTTTCTTCAATAAACTTATCTCTTCTTAGCATATCCACACAGTCATCCCAATCATTCTCTGTAGAATTCCAACTTTCAGGTTTTACTGTCGTTTCTAATGGTGTCATAGCTTCTAATGTCACTTTCTGACTCATAACATCTGCTAATATATTTGAAAACGATTCTGGTAATCCGATGACTTGAAATTCAGTTCCTTGTGTAAACACCTCTATTTCATATAATTCTCCGTTATGTTTTATAGGACCGTCTACAGTACTTATTTTTTTAGCCTCTACTTGCCTTGATTTTAAATCTTGACCTTCGGAGTTAATAAACTTAAGCACGTCATCTAAAGTAGGTTTAGTTTGCGCTCCTATACTATATTCTATTTGTCCATCTTTCCTTGTTACAGTTACATCATAAATTTTATTCTCTAGCACCAATTCAAGCTTATCATGTAAATCTGGAAGTGCAGTTGGCAAAGCATCAAAATCAAAACTTAGCCTGCTAGTATCATCAGAAACAACCATACTATCTGTAAATTTATCTAAAATAGCCTTCTCTTCCTTAGTTAAACCGGCAAAATTTAAATCAACTATTCCTGCATTTTCTGCATACGCTTTTACAGGGTCCAGTTTACCGATATAGGCTTTTGTTGCTTTCCCCTCTGTTCGTCTTTGTTGAAAATTATCATTGTTATCTACTGTCCAACTCGCTGTTTCAAGACGTCGCAAAGACTTTTCACTTGTTGCCAACGTATCTGCGTATCCTTTAATAACTTTAGTTACGATTGTTTTCGCTTGTTTACTTATTTCATCTTCACTACGCCCACTAGTCTTTAATTGATCTTTGATTTTTAATTCTAATAAATCTCGTTTAACCATCATATTATCTAATATAGTTTCAAGATGAGAATCTAACTTAACATCTTCTGAAATACCTAAGTCCTGTCTAAATTTGCTTAATTTATCTAAATAATCGGTACTTGATATATTTTTCAAAACACTAATACTATTTTTCAAATCGCTTTCAGAGTATATTTTACTCATATCCATCTTCATTTTTTTAACTTGAACCTGTGGTTTTTCATTACTTTGCAAAGAAGCGTTGTTACTTGTTAAAGATACTTTTTTTGCTGTACCCACAGCCTGAACTTGATCTTGTAACATTGCCTGATTTATACCAGACACTAAGGCACTGAATTTTATCTGCACTGCTCCATCTGCCGTCTCAGATTGTTGAGAAATAAACTTAGCCGTTGTCCAAAAATCGCCTAAAGATTTATTTAAAAACGTCCTTAAATGCTCTAATTCCTTATCTTTATCTTTATTAGATTCAGGATTATTTATTGCCTTAGTAATAACTTTTTTAATATCCTCTAATTCTTTATTTAACTCGGAAACTTTATCGCTACGTAATCCTTGTTTATTTAACACCCAACTAATTGAGTCCGAAATATTTTTTTCTAAAATCATTAAAGATTTTTTTGATATGGACCCTTTATTTTTATTTATAAAGTCTTTAGCAGAAGCAAGCCGATTTGTGATTTCTTTAAGATCTCTACTAGAATTTTTAATCTTAAGATCTGTTCCTTTATCCACGTTATGTATTAATTTTTTTGCCTCATCATTAGTTGTAAGTTTGCTTAAAATCTCTTCTTTCCTCAGCTCATTATCAGATTCCCCAATACCAAGCATTTTTGTCATTTTGATTGCATTACCTTGCAAATCTTTAGTTTTATAAGCTGTACCTTTATCAGAAGACGTCGAATCTTGCTTTAACTGTTCATAAATTAATTTAAAAGCCTGTTTATTCGCTTTGCCATTCAATTCATGCTTTGTTAAATAGTTATTTATATTTGAATCAGCCTGAGTCTCTTGTAAAGGGCTCGTTAAAAGATTACTTTTTTTACCGCTATCGTTTAACACAGCTCTAAAGATCCTTGTGTCTTCTAAAGCAGGCTCCAACATCTCACCTATAATTTTTTTTACTAAACGCTTACGTACAATAGATGTTTTAACTTTAGTTGCAACTAATACAAGATTCCCTATATTTCCAGATTGATTATCTGAAGAATTATTTCTACCAGTACGAACTACGCCTGAGGTAGTCCTCGATTCTTTACGGCCTATACCACCAAACCCCATATCTATTGCCCTATTAGACTATTTCTAGTTACAAATTTATCTAAATTTGATAAAATGAAAAGTAACTTCATAAGACTTGTTTCGTCACTCTTTTTATGATTTTTAAAT
>JBILGQ010000275.1:0-3365 GCA_044350955.1 Candidatus Marinamargulisbacteria bacterium
AATCGGTCCTCTACATCATACACATAGCCATATTCGGCAAATAATTGCTCGTTTTCATCATAAATTCGAGTATTTTTTACTTGGTTATTAGCAAAATAACTCAGTTCTTGCCATTTTTTTGTTGGGCTATTTGGCTGATAAATCACGTTCAATTGGCCGTAAGTATTATGTGACTTATAATGAACAACCCCCATCGTATCTGTAAAACTACTTTGATTTCCCCAGGCATTATAAGTAAAACTTTGATCGTAACTATCACCTGTATAAAGCGCTGTACTCTTCACAACCTGACCTAAACTATTCTTTTCTATCCGACTTTCACGATTAATTACATCAAACTGCGACACCGTTCTTTTAGCATCGTCATACACAGTGCGGGTAGTTCCCCAATCGTCATGCGTGACACTGATATTTCTCAAATAAGTATCATAAGCATAACTTTTAACAAGCTCCCATGTATTGGTACTGGCATCCCCTTTATATTCTGCTTTTAAGGCTTGCCCAAAATAATATGTATAGTGGCTATCTTCAACCCCATCTGGCCTATCGATTACGCTTATGCGCCCAAAATCATCTAAAACACTCGTTACAGCAGGCCGGCAAATCGTAATTCCTCCACCTAAAACACACTCTTGTGTAGTCGTTTTTTTAAAATCAGCACTATAACTATATTGTATAAAGCGATTATTCGGATAGCGAATCACAAGCGGTCTTCCCCAACTATCAAAACTACTCTCGACCTCCTGCCCATTCGCATCGATTTGAGAAAACACCCGCCCTGTATGAAAATTTGAATAAGAACTTATTGTCTTTCCATTCGCTTTTGTATAAATAATATTAACTTTATTAGTCTCAGCATTATTCCCTGTCACATAAGAATAATTAATAACTAACTCTTTCCCACCTGATGCACTAGAGCTCATCTCTGTGATACGCCCTTTATCGTCGTACTCGTAATCAGTAATAAAATCCCCCTCATTACTCATTGTCTGTTTTTGTTTTTTTACAAACCCCTTACTGGTATACTCAAAATTCTGAACCCTAGATTCAGACCCTACAGAAACTTTTTTTGTTTTAACCAAGTTATCTAATAAAGGTGTTTCAAAATCGCCTGCATTACAATAGGTAAATTCTTCTTTGGTAAAGGGCGCCCCCTCTGATTCCTTATAAAAATCCCTCTTCGTTATATTCCGATTAGCGTCATACTCATACACAATTCGCGATTCTTTGATATTAAATTTATAGGTCTCATCAGCCATTTTTAAATTCTTAGTCAGATCCCAAACAGACTTAGATACAAAATCTCCGTTAGTTTTACTGACCAACAAAGCATTTTCAAACACATATTTTTCAGACAACGAAATCGCTACATTATTAACATACTTATCAACCGATACCGTATTAAAATAATACAATTTTATATCATCTTCTATATAATCAGGTTTATAAGAAGATTTCACATTATACAAGCGCCCCTTGCTATTCAAAGGAAAATTAAAGGTATATCGATACACATCCGATACTGCAACACCAGTACTTTTTATCTCTTTTGAAATAACAACCGGATAAGTAGCATGATATATTTTCAGCGATCTAGTCTCCCCTTCCAAACTTTCCTGATACGCATATTCGACTTTAGTTCCAATTTGGCTAACGACACCTTTTAACAAATACCCATCCAAAAAACTTTGAGGAATAGAGTTGCCATACATACGATGTGCATCATAGCCAAAGAAAGAATAAGCTATACAGTTTCCACCGAAATCCCAACAACTACTATATTTTTCACGAATACCCACAAATTGAGTCTTATGATAGGCATATTCATAACGATTTTTTTCTATACCAGCAACACTCACCCCGATTAATTTTCGCTCGGTATCATAGCTATATAAAACCTGCTGTTCTTTATAATTATCATCGATATACTGAACAGATTTTAAAATAGAATCTTCCCACTTAAGTGTTACTCCTACCCCAACAGCATTCTCTATTCTATTAAGCTTTTTTTTAACATAATACGAACTAGCAACAGTATCACCATAAATCCCACTTAACCAATCATAAGTCGCCCCACCTATCACTCGCGACACACCTTTCGATTTATTTTCGCTAGACTTACTCCACTCCTTTACATCTTCAATATCGCCCCCCTCATAGCTATAACGAATTTCGTTCCGAAAAGCATCTACAATTCGGGTTAAATAATACCCAGTAATTTTCATAACAATTGCGCCATCTTTTTTATGAAATTCCTCATAAATAGGAAGTTCAAAATAATACCGCTTACCCCCAGGCACATCTAAATAAATACCATTTTCCGTAACCACAGGTATATTTTTATTACCAGGAACTTTAGAACGAAATCCCTGCGTTTGCACATCATAGCCGTACACAGTTACAGCTCCTCCAGATTCAATATATACCTTATCTTTTTCGCGGTATCTATCAGTTAAAGAATTTGATCCGCCCGTTATTAATGAACTAATAGTTAAATTAGAATAGACCCTATTATTCTCTCGAGCATCAACAAAAAACGCACGCTCTAACACATTTAAAGACCACCCAAACCCAAAGCCAGGCCCGTAAGTTTTAGAACTACTTAAACTAATATCAGCATTAGATTGATACTGCCGACTATTGTAATTTCTGGCTACAACAATGTTCATACCATTAATCCCAGGTATTTCTATATCCACTTCACTAAACTCAACCGTTCCCTGTGTTAAGTTAATATCCGAATAACTCATCTGATTCTTAGGCAACAAATGCCCATTCGAATCAGGTTGTTCACCAGCAAAGATCAACCCTGTCATAATCACATACACTAAAAAAAAGACCCCAAATAAACGACGTATCATCGAAAAACTTATTTTACAAAACTATTTAATCGCTTCTCGATAAGCAAAATCCTATCTCTCAACTCAGCATTCTCAACACGAAGCTGCTGAAGTTCCGAATCTTGAACATCGTTCAACTTCTTCAACTGCAAAATATACAAAGTATTCTCTTCAATTTTCTCTAAAAACCTAGCCTGCAAGTCACTAATATTAACCCCATTAGCCATCACCTCATCTTCGCTAGGTATATTAGGCAAGTGTTTATTTTCTTCAATAAAACCCTCAAGCTCCTCTAAAGAAAGTAAGTCATAATCCTTCTCAAAAACATGATCCGCCCAACCATTAGATTCACTAACAAAGTTAACCCCATAAACCGTGCCATTCACATGTAACTTATGAATAGGATCTTGTATACCGATTCCTACGTTTCCACCCTGACCCACCGTAAATACTTTTGTTTTTTCTCTACCAAACACATGAAAGCCCTGGCCATCTCCTCCTAAATCCATGTAGCCATTATTACTC
>JBILGQ010000189.1:0-3363 GCA_044350955.1 Candidatus Marinamargulisbacteria bacterium
ATAGAAAGTTATATTAGTTATTGTATGCAAAGCAACGAGGTTCAATTTTTAAAAAAATTAAAACAAGAGTTTGAAACGGATTTAAAGTATAAGGAACAGTTTTCTGAAGAAATGAGGGATCAGCATCGTCTTATATTAGCTGACCGAATTCACGATTTATTGCAAGAAAAGAACTTTCGTTTAGCAACTAATAAAATACAAAAGTTTAGTCGCAAAATTTTGGATCAGAATAATAAAAGAAAATTAGAATTTATAGCAAATGCATATAAATGGCAAAGTTGGGCACAGAGGGTTTCTCAAAAGAAAAAGCAAGAAGAGTTAGGGCAATTAAGAAGTGGGATCGAAAGACAAATAAAGGTATCAAAACAGTTTGAATTATTTTCGATAGGTCTTTTGGAAATTAAGAAGCGCAGTCAGTTTCAAGGAATTTCTGATAAAGTAAAAAGAAGAAAGGAAATCAAAAATCGATTTTTAAATGTATCAGGAAAATTATTATCGACTAAGAATAAGAGATATAAAGAAAGTATTATACGCCAAAAGAAAGTTCAAAGTTTTTTTCATAAGTTTGTAGTTGGGCTTTTGAAAGCGAAACAACAAAAAGAATTTGCTTCGATTTTGGTAATGAACGTTTTAGATGGGATTATTTCTCAAGTAGATACACACATTTTAGATAGCGAGAGAAAGCGTGAAATAGTCAAATCTTATTCAGAGACAAAAGGAGACGTAGTGGGGGTATTTGAAAAGAGAAATTTAGACGGAGCAGCAAAAACAGATTGTTTTAATATAAATAGTTTTCTTAAACAGACTATATATGGAAATGAACCTATTAAGTTTAATGATTTACCGGTTAGATTAAATCTGAAACTGGCTTGTGTGTTAGAGAAGCTAGGCTTAATTAATAATCTAGGCATAAAAGAAAACTTAGAGGTATATGGGTCTTCTTTGCATAATATGGCTGGAGATATTGATGTTTTGGTAGGTTTAGAAAATTATGAGCTAATATTGGCCGCATTTAAGTATAAAAATCGCGTTAATCATATTGGGATTATAGAAGAGCATTGTAATGTTAAGGTGAAATCAAAATCATTTAGAGGCTTTGTTCGTATAAGTGAATCTGAAGTGGTAGTTGTTGATTTTACCTTAAAAAAAGGTGTTTGGAACAGAACTCCTATAACAGAGAAGCTTTTAGAGACTTGGTTAAAGGATCCAAAAAATTTACTGAGATTATTAAAAATACATAGAACTGTGTTTTTTGATGAATCCGCTGAGAGTGAAACATTATTAACGGGCTTAATACATACTATTAAAACTATCATTAAAAGTAACTTTATCTCGCCAAAATCAGATCCAAATTTACTGCTTTTAAAGTTACTGACAGGCTGCCCATTACAAGAATCAACAAAAGTACGTTATGAAGAATTTAAACATAACAGTCTAACTTTTTTTAATGAAACTTTGTCGGTTTTAAATAAAAAGCCTATTATAGTACCCAGTAGCATTTCATTATTTGAGGGTTTATGTTTGGGTTTGAAAAATCTAGAGGGTGTAAACGAGAAAGATTTAAAGGAGTTGTCGGCTGTAGTGGGTAATTCTTTTGTGGCCTCAAAAATTTATTGTTTATTGAATTCATGAGGGGAAAGATGCTGATGGCTGTGCTTATCAAAAATAAACGAAAGAACAGTTATTTTTAAGCAAATTAATTGCGTAAAATGTACCAAACTGATACAGTATTAGGCTCTTGAAAAAGATAAAATTCTAAAGAAAAGAAGGTGCCGCATGACAAAAATAAGAGTAGCAATCAACGGCTTTGGCCGCATTGGTAGAAACGTATTTAAAATCGCCTTAACTAGACCTGATATTGAAATCGTTGCTATTAACGATTTAACCGATGCTAAAACTTTAGCTCATTTATTAAAATACGATTCTGTTCATGGCAAGTTTAATGGCACAGTTTTAACCGACGGAAATGAGTTGCTTGTGAACGGAAAGCGCATACCTGTTTATGCGATACGAAACCCAAAAGAATTACCCTGGAAAGCTTTGTCTGTGGATGTGGCTATTGAATCTACAGGCATTTTTACAGCTGCGTCGTCTGATCGTGGTGGGTATATGGATCATATCGAAGCTGGTGCTAAAAAAGTTATTTTAACTGTACCTGCAAAAAATGATATTCATACTGTTGTATTGGGTGTAAATGATCAAACGATTTCTAGCTCTATTAACGCTTATTCAAATGCTAGTTGCACTACTAACTGCTTGGCACCTGTTGCAAAAGTGTTGAACGATAGTTTTGGTATAGTAAAAGGCTTTATGAATACTGTTCATGCTATTACTAACGATCAAAATATTTTAGATTTACCACACAGCGATTTACGACGAGCTCGAGCTGCTAACCAATCTATTATTCCGACTACTACAGGGGCTGCCAAAGCCGTTTCGTTGGTATTGCCAGAATTGCAAGGCAAATTAGATGGTATGGCCATGCGTGTGCCTGTTCCTGATGGATCTGTGATTGACTTGGTTTGTGAACTGTCGCGCGTTGTGACAAAAGAAGAAGTGAATGCGGCTATGAAAGCTGCGGCTGAAGGCCCTATGAAAGGGGTTTTAGAGTATTGCGAAGATCCTATTGTATCAGTTGATATTATCGGGAATCCGCATTCGTCTATTTTTGATTCATTATCTACTATGGTCATGGGTAACATGGTAAAAGTAGTCTCTTGGTACGACAACGAGATTGGCTATTCTACACGCGTGGTTGATTTGATACAAAAAATTTCTTAAATGAGTATTGAATCGCTGTCTAAGCAAGAGTTATCGGGTAAAAAAGTATTGGTACGTGTTGATTTTAATGTGCCTCTTGAAAATGGGGTCATTACTAGCGATGCGCGTATTAAGGCAAGTTTACCTACTATTCAGTATTTAGTTGAGAGAGGTGCTGTTGTTTTGTTGGCGACACATTTAGGGCGACCTAAAGGGCAAGTGGTTGAAGAACTTCGTTTAGCGCCTGTGTCTAAACGTTTAGAGGAGTTGCTTAATGAGCCAGTAGTTCAGCTTAGTGATTGCATCGGAGACGGCATTCGTAATGAGATAGAATCGCAGCCAAATTGCAAGGTATTTGTTCTTGAAAATGTGCGATTTTATAAAGAAGAAACGGATAATGATGTTGTTTTTTCAAAGAAATTGGCGTCTTTGGCTGATATTTTTGTTCAAGAGTCTTTTGGAACGGCGCACAGAGCCCATGCTTCTACTGTGGGTGTTGCTGAATTCTTGCCTACCTATGCCGGATTTTTAGTGCAAAAAGAGATCGATTTTTTATCGCAAGCTTTGCATAATCCCAAGCACCCCTATGTGGCTATCGTCGGC
>JBILGQ010000190.1:0-3360 GCA_044350955.1 Candidatus Marinamargulisbacteria bacterium
GCACCCACTAAAGTATGTGTGGTTGAAATAGGAATTCCTAATTTCGATGCTAAAACTATAGTAGTCGCAGCGCCTAATTCTGCAGAAAATCCTCTTGTAGGGGTTAATTCTGTAATGTTGTTTCCGATAGTTTCCATAACTCTCCATCCCCAAGTAGATAGTCCTATTACAATACCAGCACCTCCTAAACCGAGTAGCCATATTGGTACATCGTCTAAAATATTGGTGGTGGAGTTTGTTTCTAATACGCTAAATATACCTGCCATTGGGCCTATAGCATTAGCTACATCGTTAGATCCGTGAGCAAATGCAACAAATCCTGCTGAGATAATTTGTAAAACAGTAAATATTTTTTCAACTTCAAGCATGCGCTGATCGGTAGTCATTTTTTTTCTTTTATGACTACTTTTATACAAAAATTTCGATACAATAAAATACGAAATAATTCCGGTAACTAAGCCTATCACTACAGCTATTATTAATGATTCTGTTAAACTAAAATCTAAATTTATATTTTTTAACCCTTTAAATAACATGACAAGGGTAAAAATAAAAAATACAAAAAATACAAAAATAGGCGCTAATCGCCTAGATGCTAAAATCGGATTTTTAACATTTAACACACTGCGTTTTATAACCTCAAATACTAAAAATGCAATTAAACCGCCTAGTAAAGGAGAAATTATCCAGCTTGAAGAAATTTTGGCAATTTTTATCCAGTTAACGGCGTCGAAACCCATAGATATAACAGCGAATCCTACTATAGCACCTACAATAGAATGGGTTGTAGATACTGGAAGTTTGAAATAAGTAGCAATTTGTAACCATACAGCTGAGGCTAAAAGCGCTGCTAGCATACCAAAAACAAACACCATAGGCACATCGGCGTATAAAGCAGGGTCTACTATTCCTTTTTTCATTGTGTTTGTAACACTACTTCCGGCAAAGAAAGCACCTGAAAATTCTAAGACTGCAGCAATAATAACTGCTTGCTTTAAAGTTAAAGATCCAGATCCTACAGAGGTTCCCATGGCGTTAGCCACATCATTGGCTCCTATGTTCCATGCCATATAAAACCCGATCACTACTGTTGATACAAATAAAATTTCTGTTATTCCCATTTTAATTTCCTAGTTTGTAATGAGCATAAAGCGTAGTTCGATTGCGGCTACTTCACTGCTTTTTACAATGTCCATGAAATGATCTATAGTCTGGTGTGTAAGTAATAGAGTGATAGCATCTGTTTCTTTTTCGTGTTGGTAAAGATTTTTTAGGAGTTTATTTTTGATTTTTGATACTTCCCATTCTTTTTTGCTAACTTTTTCAATGCTGTCTAAAACTTTTTCTACTTCTATTGTTGAAAACGATGTTTCAAGCAAGGTATGTAGCTTTGAGGCAGTGCTAATACTTAGGTGAATTACTTCTAAACCTTCGTTAATATACTGTTCAAAATCAGCTTTAAGAACAGGTATAAAAGGTGTTTCTCTTAAACTAAGGTATTGTGCTAATTTTTCGGTGTAATTAGCAATGTTGTCTTGCACATAAATAAAACGTAATAAATCAGGGCGTGAAAACGGCATAAATATAGATGTGGGTAAGTTTTTTTTAATGTCCCATTTTGCTTTATCAGCTATGTATTCGGCGTCTTCTATCGTTTTTTTAATATCATTTATTTGTTCAAAATCACTTTCTAACCAGGCTTTGTATAAGGGGGCTATGTGATTGATGCATAGCTTTACTTTTTGTACGTGGTCCTCAAGAAGCTTAAATGGAGATTTTAAAAATAAATTTTCAATTTTTGACATCTATGTTACCTTATATTTTTTATTTGATTTTTAAATTTATAATAAATATGTGTTGAATAATACCATTATAAATTAATTCACAAAAGCTGGAAAATGCTGTGATTAAATACATTCTAAAAAATCGATGCATTATTTTGTGGTTTTTTTACCTATATTAAAGTAGAAAAAAAATTAATGGGGGATAATATGTCAGAAATAAATGCTTCTTTTGATAGTAACTCGATTATAAGTTATTTAAATACACAAGCAACGCAAAATACATATGATTTTGCTGTAGCTCAATATGATGGTACAGAGCAGTATTATAAGAAATTAGATGATACTTTAAAGCTAGCTAGAGAGGGTTATATTTTAGATTCTGAAGGTAAGGAAATAGATCTTACAACACCAGCAGGGGCTTTGATTTTAGACCTTTATTTAAAGGATATAGATTCTGCTTGGAACATTGTTATGGGTATTACAAAACAAGGCTTAACTTTAGACGGTAAGCTTTGGAAGATGGGCGGTTAAGGAGAGCTCCATGAGAGAGTTTGATTATAGAGAAATCGAAGTTAAACCTCCTCCTTATTTTTATTTGCAGCCAAAAATGGACATGAATATGTCTAAGGATTTAGAATCAAATGCAGCGCAATTTTTGGCTATTTTTGGCGGAAAGCTTGATAACAGTGGTATTTTAGAAAAAGATAAAAACCAGGCTTTTGCTTTGGCTTCTTCAACTTTGGATGTATCAAGCATTCAAGATTCTCTAGATTTTATGTCTCATGAAAAAATAGCTCGTATGCAGCAAATGTTTTCGCGGCAAAACTCTGAAGTTCATATATCTGAAGGGTATCGGAATAAATCGTTAATTAACTATGCGCAAGCATTAAGTTCCGGAGCCATGTCTCAAATAGCAAAGGAGTTGAAAAAAAACTCGGCTGCTTTTAATACGCTTGATGAGGCTGATGAATCGTCAATGCTAACGGCTCATGATGTGGATTTTCAAAATGGAAATAGCCTAGGGGGCACGAATATTTTTTTACAAGGCTCAACCGGGTATGAACTGTCGGAAACTACCGGTTTAAATAGTTTTCTTAGAAATAGTTTTCGATCGTCGATATCAGGCATGGGATCTGATCTTTTTGATTCTGTAGATTCCGGATTGACCTCTATTCAATCATCGGCTAACGAGATTACTTTGCCAGATTTATTTTTTGATAATGGCGATGTTGAGAGCATTCGTATTGCATCCAACTGGAAAGATATTTTTAGTAATACTAGTTCGTGGAAAAAATGGGATGAAAATGAAAGTGTATCAGCGTTGGTAGACATGCATATTAAGAAAAAGAAATTTTTTAATGTGGTGCGTACTTTGTCTGGATTTACCAAAGACCATCTCTATATTAGTGATATTCATCGCACATTAAATGAATCGAAAGATTATAGTAAAGCACTTGAAGAGTTGTTTACATCAGAAGTGGATAACTTTAAAGAACTGGTGATAAAAAATGTAACAGAAAATCAAAAAGATTTGACAAATCAGTTGTTAACAGATGTGCAGTTAACTGAACATCGT
>JBILGQ010000191.1:0-3347 GCA_044350955.1 Candidatus Marinamargulisbacteria bacterium
GATTTTTTAAAACTTGAAAGGCAATTCTTCAAGAATTAAATTAGCCGATGTTAACTGAAATGCTTTACTAACTATATCTTTAACTTTAAAATGCAAAACAACCGTTTCTTTTAAGCCCGACGTGTTTATAAGGCTGACCTGAGCCCCATCAAAATTCACCCCAACCCCTGGCGAATGTGACGCCCGTTTGTAGTCTAAACTCTGCGTATCAAAATTCAACTGATAAGCCCCTGTATTAGCTGGTAACAATACTTTAACAGACACATATTCCCCAACTTTAGGCAATTCCTGTTTTACAAAAGCTAGCATCTGTTCTTTTATTTGAGGCAAGGCTAAGGCCACTTTTTGTACGTTTACACCTGTTTGTTCAGAACTACTTTTTACGGTTAATTCATAATTTTCTTGCGATTTTTTAAGTTGAAACGCCCAAATAAAGGGAATTCGCTCGTAAGGCTTAATCCGTGGAATTTGTTTTTTCGTTTTTTCAAAAACCGGTAAAGCATAAGCAAAATTTGGGGTGATTTCTAAAACAAAATCTTCAATAGCCAAAGGTGTCGGATTATGTACGCTGCCTTCAACTAAATAATACGAGCCTTCGTTTTTGGTTGTAATTAAACGTAATTGAGAAATTTCTACTATAGGCTGACCTAAAATTTCAACATAGCGGGTAATAGAATTTTTTTCAAAGGTATCAGACCACACAGTAAATGTAATCGGCACCTGTTTAGGTATTGACGTATTTGATTTTAATAACAAGGGAATTTGTTTTTGAACACCTGCTTTTAATACATCAAACTTGTTGTCTAATTCTCCTTTAACTACAGTGAATTCGCTAGGAACTGTAAATTCTGCTCGTGTATTTTTTGAATCAAGCCCGCTTGCATTTAACAAATACCCTACTACCAAAAAGGGCTCTGAACTTTTACCAGGCACTTGTTTTGCAGCTGTTAATCCGGCGCTTAAATGCCCAGGCGATAACGATAATCCACCCAATCCATACACAGTACTAAAACTAGTCTCACCATTACTAGTAATCATTTTTTCATGATAGTACATAGCCAAAGCTGTATCATGTTGAGTTTCACCCTCTCGAATAAAGGAACTTCCTTCTCTATATGGAAGCTCCCACTCTGAATCTGCCAAAGACCCCCAGTTAGCCAAATGAATTTTATCTGGCAATGTTAACTCTCCTGAAAACGATTGTAATAACCCTTGAGCTACAATATTTGGTGTCACGAGTGAATCAAAGGCCTGCCAATATTGATAAAGTTCGGTTTTGCCAACACGCAGCTCCGTAGGAACTGACTGTTCGCCCATAAGCAAAGGCGCTCCATCATTTTCACCTAATTTTGTATCTAACATGACTCGTAATCCAACCGAATAATTTTTGTTATTACTATTATTAGTCATACGATAGGTAATTTTCATTGAATCATTTACAAGCGTATTAGGATTTTTAAAAAAGCTTAATTCTTGAGTCAAAACCAAGTCTTCGAATACGGCAATAGACGTAATTTTTCCATCAGAAACAAACTGTTTCTTGATTGGCAAATAATTAAATGTTTTACGGCTACGACGCTCGATGCGCACATCTGGATCGCCAAAAACATAGGCAGTTCCATTTATCAAAAACGTTGTATAAGAGGTCCAAGGTAAAGGCTGGCCATAAATTAATTCTTTATTATCATCTTCTTCGTTTAATGGATCACCAAAAGTACTTTGTAAAGCAAAACGCCCCATAGCATCTTTGTCGTTTACACTGATTTTAATAAACTCGTTTTCTACACTCAATAAATCTTTGGCTTGCAAACCAGTGCAGCAAAGACTCATGCATAAAAGACAAAATAAAATTTTTTTCATAATTCGAACCTATACGTAATCGTAATGCTATCCTGTTCATTATTGCCATACATGCGCTTGGGTTTAAATAAATAAGCTGAATACAAGGTTTTAATAAAAATATCATCCAAGACTTTGTGCCCAGTCGACTTAGTAATAGTAGCAGTAAGCAACTTACCATTTTCATCGATAGTCGCTTTTACGGCAATAGTCCCTTCATAACCATGATTAATGGCTTCTTTCGGATAAAACGGCAATGCAGACGTCACCACTTCAGCCTGCTTTCTATCGCCGGGCAACATTTTTTTGGGTTCTTCAACCTCACTAATCGCTTTTTTAGGAGCCACAGCCTTTTCAACTTTTTCTTCTACAGGAGGCTCTGTTTTTTCAACAACAATTTCTTTCATCTCAAAATTAACCGGAACTTCTAACAGTTTTCTTTGCTTTAACTCTAATAAATTTTCAGACAAAGGAATAGACAATAACAACGCATGAAACAACACAGTAACCCCTATAGAAATTTGATTAATGCGTCGTTCTGATAACATACTAAGTTTTAATAATAGTTTTTTCAGCCTGTAAAGAAATCTTCTTTGCACCAGCCAATCGCGCCTTATCTAAAAGACTAACAATTAGCTCATATTGCAAACTTTGATCTGCATTCAAAATGACTTCATACTCGGGGTTTTCTGTAAACTTCTTAACCAAAATAGGCTCTACATTAGCAATCAAAACTGCTTGCTGATCTATAAAAATTTGCCCACTTTTATCAACCGAAATGACAATGCCTGGTTCTTGTGTTGCTGCACTAGCCGCTTGAGGTAAATCGAGGGGCAACCCTTTATTATTAGTAATTAAGGTAGTACTGACAGCAAAAAATATCAGTAAAATAAAAACAATGTCTATAAGAGGTGTTAACTCAAGACGAAAATCTTTCTTAACGTGATATCGGGGTCTCATTATGCTTTTATCGCTTCATTTGATCGGCAAAAATCAATAATATCGTAACTCAATTGCTCGAGTTCTAAAGTACTATGTTCAATTTTTTGATTCAAATACTGATAAATAAAAATTAAAGGCAATGTAATACACAAGCCAGTAACGGTAGTAATAAGCGCCACCGCAATTCCTGCCGACAACGCTTGAGTATCCCCAAGACCTGCCCCTGAAATAACATTAAAAATATCCATTAAACCAATGACAGTTCCTGTTAACCCAATAATCGGGGCAGCCGTAATAATACTAGAAATCATGGGCATCAAACGTTCTAATCGTGGAATTTCACGAGACACACTTTGGCGAACTGCTTCATCTAATTGATCCGGACTTCTATCTGACAATTTAACAGCTCTTAATAAGACCTGTATAACCATGCTCTTTTCGCCCCGAAAATGCACTAATGTTTCTCGCTTACCATACGCAGTCAACGAATCTTTTACAGAATTAAGGGTTGATTTAACACTCATAAAGTTAGTTTTCAAAAACAATAATTTTTGCACTACCGCATA
>JBILGQ010000192.1:0-3329 GCA_044350955.1 Candidatus Marinamargulisbacteria bacterium
ATTTAATCGGCCAAAAAGGCGGCACAAAAATCGGAGGAAAATCATGAGCGATGTCACAAACAAAATGCAACGAACTATTGACGATTTCATAAAAAAATTAAACTCACTTCGAACCAATAGAGCCAACCCTGACATGATCAGCAATATACTAGTCGATTATTACGGATCACACACCCCCCTACAACACCTTGCAGCAATTACTGTACCTGAACCCGCTACGTTTTTCTTATCTATTTTTGATTCAAGTGCTACTAAAGCCATTGAAAAAGCTATTATGACTTCGCCATTAAGACTAAACCCACAAGTAGACGGAAACACCATTCGTATTCGCTTACCAGATTTAACCGAAGAAAGACGTTTAGAATTGGTTAAAGTATTAAAAACCACTGCAGAAGAATCAAAAGTTGCCATTAGAAATATCAGAAAAGACTTAATGCAAGACTTAAAAGACCAAGAAAAAAGCAAAGAAATTTCTGAAGACGAATCAAAAAGAGAACAAACTCGTATTCAAGAAAACACCGATACTTTTATTACGAAAATAGATTCACTTTCTAAATCAAAAGAAACTGAAATCATGACCATATAAATGCACTCTGGGTTAACTGAAAAAGAAATACAAGATTACACACTTGATTTATCCAATCTTCCCCAACACATAGCCATTATTATGGACGGTAACGGAAGATGGGCTAAACAGCGTAACTTACCTAGAACAATTGGCCATCAACAAGGAAGCAATACTTTACGAGAAATACTCAAAGCAAGCTTAGATCTCGGAATCCAATATTTAACCGTATACGCATTTTCCTCTGAAAATTGGTCTAGACCCAAAACTGAAGTAGCCTTTTTAACCAAATTATTTAAAACTATGTTAATAAAAGAATTAAATAGTTTTCATAAAAAAAAAGTACGGGTACGTATCATTGGCGATAAAAGCGCTTTTGATGAAGATCTAAAGGAAAAATTTGCAAAAGTTGAAAAAGAAACCGAGTCATACACAGCCCTAAACTTTAATATTTGCTCTAATTACGGTTCCAGACAAGAAATCATTCACGCTATACAATCACTAATAAAACACAACCCTCCCCTAAATAGCGACGATATTACAGAAACTCTGATATCCGATCATTTGTATACCTCTGGCATTCCTGACCCTGATTTATTAATTCGCACAAGCGGAGAACAGCGCTTAAGCAATTTTTTACTCTGGCAACTATCTTACACTGAATTAGTATTTCATGATAAAAATTGGCCTGATTTTTCTAGAAGCGATTATTTACAAGTCATCAAAAACTATCAACAACGACACCGGCGATTTGGGGGATTATGACAAATTTTTTCAAAAGACTTGCCAGTGGCATTATCATGATAGCAATAGCCCTGTTTTGTTTAATAAAGGGCGATTATTATTTTTGGTTATTGTGTGCCTCTATTGCTTATTTTTGCTGTTATGAAATTATAACCTTCAAACAAATTACTGGGCTTAATAAAGCCCTTATATTCGGCATCACTTCATTGCTACTTTTATCGACTATTTTTAATGACTACAGGGTTCAATGGACATCGCCAATCGTATTAACACTAGCCTATTGTTTCATTCTATTTTCTTTAATTGAACTTGCTCAAAAAAAATTATTATTGAACTCAAATAAATGGCTCATTAGTATACACACCCTATTTCTAATAAACCTAAGCATCCCTTTTGCTATCATTATTCGGCAACAGCAAAATGGCTTCATGCACTTATTATTCATCCTAATAATAGTAGCTACAACCGATAGCGTCGCTTATGTCATCGGAAAATTTTTTGGGAAACACCCTATCAGTCCTATCAGTCCAAAAAAAACGCTTGAAGGCAGTATTGCCGGACTACTGTTTGCAACACTATCAGCCTTTATATTCCTATATTATTCTTATTTACCTGTTCTTCCTTATTTATATTTTGCCATTAGCATTAGTGTATTGTCTCAACTAGGCGATTTGCATCAATCATTAAATAAACGGGCTTACAACATTAAAGATTCTTCGAACTTAATACCGGGTCATGGTGGATTTTACGATAGACTTGATGGCTATTTATTAACCTTGCCATTTTTTATGATTTTAAGTCACCTATTTTTATAAGATGAAAAAAACATTAACACTGCTTGGTAGCACCGGTTCTATAGGAACACAAAGTTTAGATATCGTCAGGCAATTTCCTAATGATTTTGAGATTATAGCTCTTTCGGCACATAGTAATCTTGAATTGCTCAAAACTCAAATAAATGAATTTAAACCCAAATACGTCTGCATTTCAAATGAAGACTATCGAAAAGACCTACAAGAATGGACCCAATCAAAAAATTTAAAATTAACAATCTTAACAGGCCCAAACGGATTAATAGAATTGGCCAAAATACCTGTTGATTTAATGCTTGTATCCCTTGTTGGAACCAGTGGCATATTACCCACTTATCATGCTATACAGTGCGGAACGTCTATCGCTTTAGCCTGCAAAGAAGTACTCGTATCCGCAGGATCACTCATCATGAGTGAAGCAAAAAAACACAAAGTTTCGCTTGTACCAATAGACTCTGAACACGCTGCTATCAAGCAATGTTTGCAAGGCATTGAATTAAATCACATCGAACACATTACATTAACCGCATCAGGAGGGCCATTTAGAGACTTGCCCTTAGAAAAATTTAAAGATATCACGCTTGAACAAGCCTTAAAACACCCAAATTGGTCTATGGGGCAAAAAATCAGTGTAGATTCAGCCACGATGGTTAACAAGGGCCTCGAAATAATCGAAGCGCATCATTTATTTCAAATCCCTTACGAAAAAATACAGGCAATTATTCATCCTCAAAGTATGATTCATGGCATTGTCGAATTTATAGACGGAAACGTACTGGCACATATTTCTCCTACAGACATGAGATTTCCTATTCAATACGCCCTATTTTATCCCCAAAAAAAAGACAGTCCGTTTAAACGTTTTTCGTTTTTAGAATCATCTGAACTGACATTTAAACAAATAGACTACAAAAAATTTCCTTTACTTAAAACAGCCATAGAATGCGGAAAAAAAGGAGGAAGTTATCCCGTCATATTCAATGCTGCAAATGAAGCAGCTATACAATTGTTTTTAACAAAACAAATTCATTTTATGCAAATCGAAAGTGTTATCGAAAATCAACTCGAGCAATTTAATCATAGGCCATCACTTTCTTTAGAAGAGATTTTAGAAATCGACGCTCAAACAAAAAAGGATGTCCTATGTTCAACCCTAAAGACTTATTAATATTAAACAAAAATTTTTACGCAAACCCCAAGCTCATGCA
>JBILGQ010000011.1:0-11128 GCA_044350955.1 Candidatus Marinamargulisbacteria bacterium
GATTTGGCTCAGGCAGATTTACAGGAAGTATTAAAAGTTTGGGAAGGTCTTGGTTATTATTCCCGCGCCCGTTTTTTGCATAAAACAGCGAAAATTTTATTTGAAATCTATGATAGTCAATTACCAGAGTCTTACGAAGAGTGTTTGAAATTACCGGGTATAGGCCCCTATTGTGCAGCTGCTATTGTTAGCATTGCCTATGAAAAACCAGTGCCTGTTGTTGATGGTAATGTACTTCGGGTATTTACGCGTTTTTGGGGTATTTATGATGATATCACCCAACCCAAAGTGCGAGGAATTTTATTTGAAAAATTAAAACCTTATTGTGCACAAATTAAGCCTTCAGTTTTTAATCAGGGAATTATGGAATTGGGTGCGTTGATATGTACGCCTACAAATCCACGCTGTGACTCCTGCCCTATTTCTAGCGAGTGTTTTGCTTTTAATGCTAAAAAAACGGCTGATTTACCTGTTAAAACTAAAAAAGCGAAAGTTCCCCATCATGATATAGCCGTTGCTATTGTAAGACGCTTAGATATGATATTAATTGCTAAACGAAAAGAGGGGCAAATGTTAGCGGGTTTGTGGGAGTTTCCGGGTGGCAAAGTAGAGCCTAACGAAACAATAGAACAAGCCTTGCACCGAGAGTTAAACGAAGAAGTAAATATTACTGTGAGAATTAATTATAAGCGCTTGCTTGTAAAACATGCGTTTTCGCATTTTAAAATAAGTTTGCATGTATATGATTGTAAGTATCTTTCTGGTGATGTGAAAGCCTTAAGTTCAGATGAGATTAAGTGGGTTTGTTTAGACGAGTTGCAAAATTATCCCTTTCCTACAGCCAATAAAAAAATTATTGAAGATTTAATGCGAGCTACCGCTTAAATACCTGGGATTCTTTAAGTGCTTATTTAATTAAAAATGAAATTTTTCTGAAAAAAATTCGTAAATAGAGTATTAGAATAAAATTCTGGAGTATTTATGCCGTCTATTTATCGAATTGGTAGAGCTTTTGTTGTGGGTGCATTAAGTGTTGTGGGTGGGCCTGTTCATGCGAATAAAGGCTCTGCAGTACGGCCTGTTGTTGATTCTAAAAATGAACAATTAGTTGAAGCTGCTACTAATTTTGTTAAAGCTCTTGATAAACTTAAGGATTCTTTGGATATAGCTCTTGAGAACCGAGAAGATAAAAGGTTTTATATCCATGTAGATCAATATAACAACAATCAATCACTAGCCTCAATAAATTACTTTGAAAAATTAGTGAATAGAGAATTGAAAAAAACAACTTACAAAGAACAATATGCGCGTGTAAAGTTAGCAGATTATAATTTCAAATCTAATTTTAGACAGGCACTTAAATATGTTCTTCAAGTACTAGTATTAGAACCTATTGTTAAAGCTGTTGATACTATGCCAAAACAATTTAAACATGAATACATAAATTGTCTTGAAATTTATAAAAAGTTAATAATTACGAGTAATTTAGTGAATTTAGACACTATAACTTTTGATACGATAGATGACTCAATTAATGCATCAACTCCATTAAAATTATATGAAGCAAATTTATATATAAAGACTGACATACCAAGAGCTATAAAATTATATGAAGAAGTGCTCAATGATTCTTTATGGGTAAATAGTCATAATGAATCTGCCGAAATAATTAAAATAATCTTAAGTGACTATTATAGTATTTCAGAGGATTTAAAAAATATCTTTCAAAAAATAATTGAAGATAAAAACACTACACCCCCAAAATCTAAAAATAAAGAATTAAAAGATAAACCCTATGTCATGGAATTGTTCATCGTATTTGCTATTGTGGGGGTTCCCCTTTATGGCACTTATTGGCTATTAGCAGCATGTTGTTGTAAAAAAAATAGACCTCAAACTGATGTTGCTATTCCACCTCAAATAAATGATTCTTCTGCTCAAGATTACAGTGATCCTTTATTGTCTCACTCACCTCAAACTTCTTTAAAAGACTCCGGAAAATCAGTTAATTTAATGCCTGTAACTCCCCAAACTTGTCTTACAAAAGCTAACGAACTACAACCCAAAAAAACAAAAGTCTTTAGCAAAGAAATCAATTTAAATAAGGTTCCTGAATATTTTGCTAAAAAAAAGGCTTTATATAATATTTTAGAGGCGACTTTTTTTGGAGTTTTTAAAGATCATGACAAACAAAAAAAAGATAAAACTATATATCAATACTTAAATAAGTTAGCAGATGTTCTTTTAAAAGCACTGTATTTTCGCCGTATTGATGAAAACGATCAAGAGATACTTAGGGCTTTTGTATGGGCAGCCCGTTTAGATATAAATACATCTAATAATACCGTGACAATGTTTGTCAAAGATACTTGTTTAGTAGAGCACAAACTTGTGTTGAAACCTGGTTTTATGAGTATTCAATTTATTGAAGTTCCAGCTTTTCACACTGTATCAGACAAATTCAGGCCTTCTGCAAAAGTCACTTCAATTAAGCCTCTTAAATTTATCTCGACTTCACAGGCTGTTGTTAAATCAGATTCAATTAGTCTTGAAAAACCCAAATTTAATCTGAAAGATGAGTATGCCCAAGATTTACTTTATAGTTTGGGAGGACAGAAAATTCAGACTTATCATAATGACCATCTTAATCTGTCAGATTTGAGCGAAGATATACTTGAAACTTTAAATAATATTGCTGCGATCGAAAGTTTTGAAACGGCTTTTTTAGAGGGGGCTGACATTGACCTGGCTGAATTTAAATTTTCTGCTAAAGATTTTCATCGGGCGTTTATAAATAAGATTATAAGATCAATTGTTGATAATTCAGATGCTGCAAAAGTTCTTGAAGAAATAAATAATATTGGGTCATTATTTTTTACTTTCTTAAAAGATCACATGGAATCTGATGAAATTATTGCAATAACAAAAGACCTTCGTAATAAGATAAGAGCTCAGAACATTGCGATATCTTATACAGATGAGACAGCTTCTAGCGTTGAAGTTGGTGGTGGCGGAGGTGCTAAAACAGACAATGATTTTGTCGACATGTCTTTTGATGATATAAGTGCTTTAGTTCGTAGATTATCTGTAGAGTATGTAGCAGAAGCTAGTATTAATAAAGTACTAGAAAAAATACAAGATCCAGGTAAACGAAAGTTTGCACAAGTTAGACCACGGCAAGGCGATGCTATACAATGTCATCATGTATCTGTAGGAATCATCGATGGATCTGAGAAAAAAAATTTTACTGTATTTTTTAATGTCACAGACGATGCAATTGGAAATAGTAACTATAAATTATTAGCACTGGGTAGGCATGGCGGTCCAAAGAACCAAAGTTCTATAACATACCAGTGTTTTATCACACACAGTGATATTAAGGGATCTGTACTTTCTATTAAATAAATGTCACCTGTTTAAATTTGACTTCTAGATCTGACTTGATTAAGATACTCACATGGTTAATCATCACCCTATTTTGGACAAATGGCTTAGGCTTAAAAAACAAGTTGGACATTGTTTATGTGTGGGATTAGATCCTGATAGTTCAAAGTTCCCTGCTGGCTATACAGCTGATGTCTCTGGCATGACGCATTTTTTAAAAGATATTATTGATGTTACTGTTGATAATTGTATTGCTTATAAACCTAATATTTCGTTTTTTGAGGGATATGGGCTTGATGGTTTGCATTGCTTAGAAGAAATCATTCAACACATCGATTCGCGTGTTCCGGTGATTTTAGATGCCAAACGGGGTGACATTGGTAATACCTCACGTATGCAGGCGCGCTTTTTATTTGATTATTTTAATGCTGATGCTTCTACCTTACACCCTTATATGGGTTTTGATTCCTTGCAACCCTTTTTTGACTACACAGATAAATATCATTTTGTATTGGCTCTTACCTCGAACCCAGGGGCTAGCGATTTTGAAAGTTTGACCTTGCAATCTGGAAAAACAGTTTATGAACATGTCTTATCTACTCTCTCTACTTGGAATGCTAGTTATCATAATATCGGAGCGGTTGTTGGGGCTACACAATCTCAAATGGCTGACTGTCGAGCTATCGATGATAATCTTGTGTTTTTAATTCCTGGGGTTGGGGCTCAGGGTGGTTCTTATCAAGAAGCTTTGAAAAATGGTCAGAATAATGAAGGGCTTGCTCTTATTAACGCATCACGATCGATATTGTATGGTGCAGCTCATAAGTCAGAGTTACGTGAAAAAGTAAAACAGGCTATTCAGTCTATCCTTTCATAATACTTGTAAACCTGCTATTCAACTTTGTTGAAATCGCCTATAATAACGGTCATGTTTAATCAGCAGGCTTTTAATGAGTTTATTATCGAACAGGGTATTATAGGCTTTTATGACTCACCTATTACCTTAAAATCAGGTAAGCAAAGTACCTATTATGTGAATTGGAGGAGCGCTACAGCCGACGTTCATGCTATGGAGCGTATTTCTCAGTTTGTTATCGACTTTGCTTTAGAAAAAAAATTAAATCCCGATGTGTTTGTGGGTGTTCCAGAAGGAGCCAGTGCACTTGGAATCGTTACTCAATTGGCTTGGGCTAAATCGTCGCCCTCTTATTCTAAAAAATCGCATCATTTTGCTATGGTTCGTGCAAAGCCTAAAGAACATGGGCATCCACAAGATCGACACTGTATTGGGTCGCTAGAGGGCAAATTAGTATTGCTTGAAGACGTCACTACTACCGGAATGTCTTTGATCGCAACGTATAATGAATTGAAAAAGATTGGCTGCGATATTATTGCCTGTATCGGTTTAACAAATCGTAATGACAAAGATATTCATTCTGAGATGGCTGCTTTGGGTTGTATGTATTTTCAGATGAGTTCTTCTAAAGAGATTATTGAAAGTCTTATAAAATCTGGCTCGGTGCCAAAAGCGCTAATTTCTAAATTAAACGAGGAGCTTGGCTTAAGGGGCTAGGCGTTCTATTTTCCAATTATCGTTAACGCGGACATAGCGCAAGCGATCATGAAAACGATTAGCTCGTCCTTGCCAATATTCAAAAGAATCAGGCAATAAACGATATCCTCCCCAATTTTTAGGGCATGAAATTGTATTTGAGTCGTAGGTATCTCTTACTGTGTTGTAAATTGTATCTAATGACTCTCTATTTGCTACTATCTGAGATTGAGGGGAACTTAAAGCAGCCACCCTACTTTCATAGGGTCTGGAATTAAAATATTTTTGCGATTCCTCTTGGCTAGTTTTATTCACAGTACCTGTAATAATAATTTGTCGCTCTAATTCCATACAAAAAAATAATAAACAAGCTTTAGGGTTTTCTGCTAAATGCTGCCCTTTTTGAGAGTCATAGTTTGTTAAGAATACGAAACCGCTTTCATCAAGGTCTTTTAGTAAAACTACCCGTGATAAAGGCGATCCGTCTTTACTGCATGTCGACAGAGTCATTGCATTTGGTTGTAACATTCCCGACTGCGCAATGTCAGAAAACCAATGAGAGAATTGCTCGAATGGATTTTGGGCTAAATCACTTTCATTTAAGCTGTTTTTAACAAAATCTTGTCTAAAGGCGTCGTAATCGAGCTTATTTATATAGCCGTTATCAGGCATCTCTACATAACAGATTGTAGAAGCAATCGTTTACTTTTTCTCATTTTTTGTAAAGCTTTTTCTTCGATCTGACGTATTCTTTCACGGGTAACGCCGTATACTTTGCCTACTTCTTCTAAAGTGCGTTGTCTGCCATCATCTAGTCCAAAACGTAATTTTAAAATCATGCGCTCGCGTTCATTTAAACCTTCCATAGACTGTATAATAGTTTCTTTTAATAGCAATTTTTCGGTAGATTTTTCTGGAGATATCATTGTTTTATCTTCAACAAAATTACCTAATTCAGATCCATCTTCTTGGCCAATTGGTGTCTCTAAAGAAATAGGCAATTGAGCATATTTTCTTATTGATACTATGTTTTCTATTGGAATTTCTGATTCATCTGATACTTCTTTTTCGGTTGGTTGTCGGCCAAGTTTTTGTAATAGTTGTCTATAAACTTTTTTGTATTTGTAAATAATTTCAACCATATGAACTGGTACTCGAATGGTTCTTGATTGATCGGCGATAGCACGTGTTACCCCTTGTCTGATCCACCAGGTGGCATAAGTCGAAAATTTAAAGCCTTTTCTGTAGTCAAATTTTTCAGAGGCTCGAATTAAGCCTGCATTTCCTTCTTGAATTAAGTCTAAGAACAATAAACCTTGGCCGATGTATTTTTTTGCTATAGATACAACCAAACGTAAGTTTGCATTAATCATTTTTTGTTTGGCATCTTCGTCACCTTTTTCCATGCGTTTTGCCAATTCGATTTCTTCATCTGCCGATAGTAATTTAACTGTACCAATTTCACGTAAATATATTTTTACAGAATCATCTACCGATTTATCTATTTTAATGTGATCAAGTAAGCCTAAATTCGGAGATTCCTCTAAATCAGAATCGTCTTCTTCGATTGCTTTTACTGTGTCTCCGTCTACAAAGTCTAAGCCGCTATCAATGATTAACGACGGTTTTTGAGAGTTTTCTACTTCTTCGTCGTTAATGAATTCGCTTTCTGAACCTACTATATCGTTATCATCTACTTCGATACTGTCAATTTCAACACTTGCTTTATTATCTGCGATTTTCATTCTAGCTCCTTTTTAAGATCAGGCTTTGATCTAATTAATAAAAATAAAAATTACTAAATTCATCCTTCTATTGTTGTTATCGTAAATAAAGAACTAAAAATTTCACGGAGTTTTATTATAGTATACCTTTTCTATTTAATGAATACAAATTTCGATCTATTATAAGACTTATTAGTCAATTTTTCCCCAAGAATTGGCCGAGCTGATGTCTACTTTTAAAGGCAATAAAAATGTATGGGCTTCTTCCATGCAAGATTTTACTAGAGACATCATCAGTGGTAATTCATTGTTTGGTACTTCAAATAATAGTTCGTCATGCACTTGAATCAACAATTTGCTTTTTAATTTCTTTTCTTTAATGGTTTGATGTATGCTAATCATAGCTTTTTTTATAATATCTGCTGCGCTGCCTTGAAGAATGGTATTTACAGACACTCTTTCTTCAAATTGGGCACGTTGTTTATCAGAGCTATTAATGAACATTAATGGCCTGATACGTCCGTAAAGTGTTTTAACGTAGCCCTGTAGTTTAGCATTTTTAATGGTAGTTTCGATAAACTCTTTTACTTTCGGAAAGGTATTAAAATAGTGATCAATCATGGCCTGCGCTTCTTTGCGAGGAACAGAAATATTACGTGAGAGCCCAAACGCTGAAATTCCGTAAATAATGCCAAAGTTAACGGCTTTAGCCTGGTAACGTTGTTCTTTTGTAACGGCGTCTATTGGGCAGTGAAACATAATGGCGGCCGTGGATTTATGAATGTCAGTACCTTCTTTAAAGGCCTTTAACATTGCCTGGTCTTCAGAAAAATGAGCCATTAAGCGTAGCTCTATTTGAGAATAGTCAGCTGATAAAATGACTGAATCGCTTTTTGACGAACTAAATATATTACGAATCATTAAGCCTTTTTCTGATCGAATTGGTATGTTCTGCAAGTTTGGGTTAGTAGAGGATAATCGGCCGGTGGGTACAATGCTTTGATTAAAACTTGAATGTACTTTTCCGGTTGTTGGGTTGAGTAGCATTGGAATATTGTTTATGTATGTACTTAATAATTTTTCGATTGTTCTGTATTCAATTATTTCTTTGATAATCGGATGTTTATCTTGAAGCATTTCAAGTACGAAACTATCTGTGGAACGCCCTGTTTTGGTTTTTTTAATAACCGGTAGTTCTAATTTATCAAATAAAATGTGGGCCATTTGTTTTGTTGAATTAATATTAAAATCCTCACCAGAAAAATCGATTATTTTTTTCTTTAGTAGCTCAGATTCTTCTTCAAAAATATCTCGCAATTTATGGCATTCGTCACTATCAATATGAACTCCGTTTAGCTCCATTTCTGCAATTACAATTTGTACTGGGCATTCGATGGTATAAAAAAGGGTTTCTAATTGCTTCTCGGCTAATTTTTCTTTTAAGAAAAGAAATAATTTATAGGTAAACAAGGCGTCTTCAGAAGCATATTTTGCGGCATGTTCTATAGATATCGTCTGAAAATTTTTAGAAGTTGTTTTATCGTCAAATAACGATTCAAAGGTACTCATTTCATAATTAAAATGACGCTTACTTAAGTCTTTTAAACCCACCGATTCGAGTGGATAAACTAAAAAGGCGGCTATCATAGTATCAAAATTTAAGCCCTCTATAGTAATACCATAGCGTTTTAATACTTGGTAATCGAACTTGCCATTATGGGCAATTTTTAAGATAGCTTTATTTTCTAACAGTGGTTTTAATAATTGTAAGAAGGGGTTCCGCTTTATTTGAGTAACTTTTTTTTCGTTGTCTTTTAATGTAAATAATGGCTGAGAGTTGTGGATATTAGTATCTTCTAAATAGGCATTCAGTGGAATATAAAGAGAACTATGCTCATTATAAGCTAAGGAAATACCTACTATTTGTGTACTATGTACGTCTAAAGAGGTTGTTTCTAAATCTATAGCAAAGCTGGTTTTTAGAGCTTCTAAATGTGAATTTAATTCTTCAAGACTGTTAATAATGCTGTAGTTTATTTGATTGTCGCTTTTATTTGGAATATCAGGATTGCTTTCTGGAGAAGTGCCTGTGATATCTTTAAATAATTGGCTATAACGAGTTAGTAATGATTTAAAGTTATATTCGGTAAATAGTTTGTGTAATTCTTGTTTATTTATATTTAAATTTAAACGTTCTGAATCTATGGCAATATTCAGATCACTGCGAATTCGGGCTAAGTCAAATGATAATAAGGCTTTCTCTTTTTCATCGATTAGCTTTTTTTGTATTCTTTCTGGTTTAACAGAATGAATATTGGCATAGATATTTTCAAGTGAGTGATAGTCTTCGATTAATTTGGCTGCTGTTTTGTCGCCAATACCAGATATGCCAGGGATATTATCAGAACTGTCACCTTTTAAGGCTTTAAAATCAACCACTTGGTTTGGAAATACACCTAATTTTTCTTTAACTTTTTCAGCTGTAAAAATATCGTAATCAGGGCTTCCTTTTTTGGGGATTAGAACCTGTATATAATTATTAACTAACTGAAAAGAGTCGTGATCACCGGTTAAAATATAGCTTTTTATATCTAGTTTTTCAGCCTGTTTGGCTAAAGATCCTAATAGGTCATCGGCTTCATACCCTTCGGCTGTAATGATAGGAATATTGCATTGTTCTAGCATTTTTATAAGTATAGGTATTTGCGCTTTAAAGTCTTCTGGGGCAGGTTGTCTTGTTGCTTTGTATAAGTCGTAAAGTTCGTGACGAAATGTTGGTTTGGGCAAATCAAAACATATAGCTAACGCTTTGGGGTTATATAGTTCAATTGCTTTTAGTAATAAGGTAAAAAAGCCATAAATGGCGTTAATCGGTTGATTGTTGTATTGCAAGGTGGGTGGATAGGCAAAAAAGGATCGATAAGCTAAATAATGACCATCGACTAAAAGTTGGGTAGACATTTATTAAGTATAAACCGAAACTTATATTCGGTCACGTTGTAATACAAATATAGTGTTAAAGTGAGAATTTCTCTTGTATAGATGCTTTTATAAATACATTAAAAGAGTCTTTTTTTTATAAAGACTTGCAAGTATAATCGTTATGAATTTCTTATAGGAGGGTGACGATGAGTCCCGAAGAGTGCAAGTATACAGAAGATCATGAATGGGTAGCAGTTGAAGGTGGCATAGCGACTATAGGTATTTCTCAACATGCAATAAATGAGTTGGGAGAGATTGTTTATGTAGAGTTACCAAATGAAAATAATCAGGTTTATCAAAAAGATGAGTTTGGTACAGTGGAATCTGTTAAAACAGTATCGTCTTTATATGCTCCTATTACAGGTACTATTGTTGAAGTGAACACATTATTAGAAAAAAATCCTGAAATATTAAATGAATCTCCTTATTCTGATGGATGGTTGATAAAAATTGAATACAGTGATGAAAATGAATTAATTGATTTAATGACTTATGAAGAGTATTCTTCGTATTTAGAGACTTTATAATTTTTTAAATATACGTTTAATGAATTTCAAAAAGACTGCTAATTGGCAGTTTTTTTTTTGTTTTAAATTTTGCGTCTTTTTTTCTTGTGTATAAAGTGCCTGGCTACCTAGTACGAAAGGTAGCCAGGCTTAATGCTTATGAGACTGTCGCAAAACGGTCAAATAATAAAATCAGTGACGTTAGCAAATGCCCAAGATGAACAATTTATAGTACAGCGTAGTTCTATGGTAATAAATAAATTTTGAAGATAAGCCTGGCTACCTTCTGTGTTAGGTAGCCAGGCACTTTGAAGGCACTTTGTGAAAAGATAAAGACTAAAAAAGCTGCCTTTCAGCAGCTTTTTTTGAAATTTGTTTGAACTTACTTTACTAAGAATTCGTTAATTAAGCTATTACTTTTTGTAGTGCTTTTTTGACGGTTATTCCTATTTCTGCCGGAGAATCTACTACATGTAAACCACAGGCTTTCATGATGGCTTTCTTTGCAGCTGCGCTTTCGTCAGCTCCTGATACGATTGCACCAGCATGTCCCATGCGTCTTCCAGCCGGAGCTGTTTGCCCCGCAATAAAACCAATAATTGGCTTTGTTACGTTGTTTTTTGCATAGTTTGCAGCTTCTATTTCCATAGAACCACCAATTTCACCGATCATTACTATAGCATCAGTGTCTGGATCGTTTTCAAAAAGCTCTAATAATTCACTCATTTTTGTGCCAATTATCGGATCGCCACCAATACCTACGCAAGTACTTTGGCCTAATCCAGCATTACATAATTGGTGAACTGCTTCATAGGTTAATGTTCCTGATTTTGAAATAACCCCTATTCTACCCTCTCTAGCAATGAAACCTGGCATAATGCCTACTTTTGCTTGACCTGGTGTTAATAAACCAGGGCAGTTCGGGCCAATTAATCGCGATTTTGTAGTTTTAAGATAAGCATAAGCTTTCGCCATGTCGT
>JBILGQ010000193.1:0-3311 GCA_044350955.1 Candidatus Marinamargulisbacteria bacterium
CTTCTTTAGTAATAAAACTGGTTGGGTGAAACTGAATGAATTCTAGGTCCTGTAATTTAGCTCCTGCGTTATGAGCTAATACATAGCCATCGCCGGTTGCAATTTTTGGGTTTGATGTATACGGAAACAACTGCCCTGCCCCTCCTGTAGCTAAAATAGCATTAGCTGCATAGATTGTAGAACATTGTTTGTTTTGAATGATTTTGGCTCCAACACACTGCCCTTCACTGATAAGTAGTTCTTTTGTAAAGCAATGTTCAAGGCAAATAATATTTTTATGAGACATAATTTGCTCATATAAAGCTTCGATGATTTTTTTTCCGGTATAATCTTTATAGTGTAAAACACGGGCTTGAGAGTGTGCTCCTTCAAGTACAAAATCGTAGTTTTTACCATTTTTTTTGAATTCAACACCCCAATTTATTAAATCAGTGATTCTTTCTGGGCCTTCAGTACACAATATGTTAACGGCTTCATTATTATTATGATAAGCACCTGCGTTAAGTGTATCTTCAATGTGTTTAGCAGGGCTATCTAGTTCAGATAAGGCGGCAGCAATGCCTCCCTGAGCATAATGGCTATTGCTTTCACTGATAGATGATTTGCTTAATAAGACTATCTTTTTGTCTTGTGTTTCATGCTGACTATAGTACAAAGCAGCAGAGAGCCCGGCTATACCAGAACCTATAATTAATAAATCACAGCTTATGTCTTTATTTATGTCTTTATTTATGTCTTTATTTATGTCTTTATACATTGTGCTTTAATTATTACAATACAGGTCATATAAAGCAAATTTATTTTAGGAGTTATATAACGTGGAATACAATCCTCTTGATTTTGAAGAAAAATGGATAGAACATTGGAAAAATTCAACACTTTATCTTAGCGAAGAAAATTCGAATAAACCGTCATTTTATGTATTAGAAATGTTTCCTTACCCTTCGGGACATTTACATATGGGGCATGTGCGCAACTATGTCATAGGAGACGCCCTGGCTCGCTATAAACGCATGACTGGTTTTAATGTCTTATATCCGATGGGCTTTGATTCGTTTGGATTACCTGCCGAGAATGCAGCTATTAAACATGGGTCAAACCCCAAATCATGGACCGCTTCAAATATTGAACACATGAAAGAGCAACTAGTTCGCCTAGGTTTAAGTTACGATTGGTCTAAATTAGTTGAGACATATAAAGACGACTATTACAAATGGAACCAATGGATTTTTGTTCAAATGTTTAAAAAAGGCCTTATTTATAAGAAAAAAGCCTGGGTGAATTGGGATCCTGTTGATCAGACAGTATTGGCGAATGAGCAAGTGGTTGATGGAAAGGGTTGGCGTTCAGGGGCAAAAGTAGAAAAAAAAGAAATCGAGCAATTTTACATAAAAATCACAGATTATGCAGACGAATTATTGGCTGATTTAGACAGTTTAGATGAGTGGCCTGAACGGGTTAAAATCATGCAAAAAAACTGGATAGGAAAAAGTTTTGGTACTAGCATTGATTTTGATATTGAAGATAAACATGGCAATAAAATACAGTCATTAACGGTATTTACTACCCGACCTGATACTTTATATGGGGCAAGCTATGTTTGTATTGCTGCTGAACATAGTTTTAGTCAATTATTAGCGACTTACGCCGATAACCCTGATGAAATAACAGCGTTTATTCAGTCGACTATCGATCAGTCTGTTGCCGATAGATCTGATACAAGTAAATCAAAAACAGGTAAACATTTAGGGGTTTATGCGGTAAATCCTGTGAATAACGAAAGGCTTCCTCTTTATGTGGCGGATTATGTATTAATGGATTACGGAACCGGTGCAGTTATGGCAGTTCCTGCGCATGATGATCGAGATTTTGCTTTTGCTAAAGCACATAATTTACCCATTAAAATTGTGATACAAAATTCTGATTTATCATTAAATAGTCCTTTGACTGAAGCTTATACAGAATCTGGTGTTTTAGTTGATTCTGCACAATTTTCAGGTCTTACTAGCGAAGAAGCAAAAAAAAGTATTAGTGATTATTTAGTTGCTTTGTCAAAAGCTAAAGTCACTAGTCATTATCGATTACGAGATTGGCTTATTTCAAGACAACGTTATTGGGGAACTCCTATACCAATAATATATGATGAAGCTGGGAATGCCTATCCGGTTGATGAAGCGGATTTGCCAGTGCAATTGCCGAGTGAGGTTTCTATTACAGGTAAGGGAAATCCATTGCAAGATTGCGAAGAATTTATACGCTTTGAAAAAAATGGAACAGTATACCGACGAGAAACCGATACTATGGATACATTTTTTGACTCCTCTTGGTATTTTTTAAGATTTTGTGATCCGCATAATAAGACATTGCCGTTTAATAAAGAAAAATCTGATTATTGGATGTCAGTTGATCAATATATAGGCGGTATTGAACATGCTATTTTGCATTTATTATACGCGCGATTCTTTACTAAAGTACTGCGTGATTTAGGCTTAACGTCTGTTAGCGAGCCTTTCAAACGCTTGCTATGCCAAGGAATGGTGTTAAAAGATGGGGCTAAAATGTCAAAATCTTTAGGAAATACAGTAGACCCTAGTTATATTATTGATAAATACGGAGCAGATACGGCACGTTTATTTATTTTATTTACAGCTCCAGTTGAAAGAGATTTAGAGTGGTCTGATACGGGTGTTGAGGGTGCCTATCGTTTTTTAAAACGATTGCATAAATTAGTAACGACAGTGAATATGCATGCGTTACAAAACGAAAAGGAATCTCTAAAAGCGTGTCATAAAATGATTAAAGCCGTAACCGAAGATTTTGAAAAAACGTCATTTAATACAGCCTTAAGTCGTATTATGGAATGCTTGAATAGTTTTACGGCTAATGGCTGTACTAAAGAGTCATTAGAATCTTTAGTTAAATGCATCTCTCCTATCACGCCTTTTATAGCTGAAGAACTGTGGCAGATTCTTGGTAATAAACAGTCTATTCACCAGGCAAGTTGGCCTACTTTTGATGAAACATTAATTGTTGATGATAGACTAACTGTAGTTTGTCAAATTAATGGCAAGGTTCGTGATAAAATAGATGTATCAGCCAATGCTTCAGAAGATGAAGTAAAAGCTACAGCAGCTAAGTCAGAGCGCTTACAAAGTTATTTTGCACAGGGAACTATTCGAAAAGTTATTTATGTTCCAGTAAAATTATTGAACTACGTTATCAATTAATTAAAATAATTTTATATACAGCCTTCTCGTAATAAATAAAAAACACGAAAATAACCTTGTATGTCGGCATTGCGTATGAACAAT
>JBILGQ010000194.1:0-3302 GCA_044350955.1 Candidatus Marinamargulisbacteria bacterium
AATTTTCCGTTTCCAGCTTATGCTGTAGAAGTGGCCCCTGAAGAAAAATTGGTAAAAAGTATTGATTTAACTTCTCCATCATTAGCTATTGATAGTACTACAACATTTAATGTGACTCTTGGAATACGAAATTCGTCTACGAGTGACTCTATTATTGTGAAATCTTTTATACCTAAGATATATAAAAATGATATTTCTGGGATTGATATTTCACATGAGTTTATTACAAAAGCAACTACCGACTTGTTTGGAGTTACTATTGCGTCAAACGCGTCTCGATCTAGTGCTTATCAAATACGACATGCAACGCCGTATTCAGAAGGGACAGGAGTTTTAGATGCTGAATTGCATTATGTGGTCGGGAGTTCTAATCCTATAGTTTTTAGTCGTTATGATTTAGGTGAAGATTGGAGTTCCGCTGTTGACGAATCAGAATCGTTTGATATTACTGCTGCGATGATTTCAGATTCAATTTTGCCAGCCTATATTAAAGATCCGATAAAAGTGCTTAGAAGTGCTGTTTATAGTAATTTTGTGAATGGCGCAGCTGTTGATGAAGATGATATTATAGAAATTACATTTTTAACGCCAGGCTCAATAGATGATAGTACTTTAACTATTGTTAAAAATGGAATTAATTTGCAACGATCGTCGTCTTTGACACTTAATTCAAATAGATATACTTATGTTAATGGAGTCATTCAGTTTTATGTCGGTGATGAGGATGCTACAGTGTTAATTAATGTAAAAGATACGAATGGTAATGCCTATGATGAAGCGGTAGTGACTTATTTGATTAGTAAAGATAGTCGCATTACTTCTCCTTTATTTTATCCTAGTCCCTATGCCTTAGGCAGCGGCAATCTAAATTTTGGTTTTAGTATTACTCGTCCTTCGGATATTAGTTTGTATATTTATAATCATGTTGGACAGTTGGTTTATTCGGTTGAAGATCGTTACTTTAGTGCTGTTGGATTTAATAATTTAGAAATTGATTCGGTGGAATCATTTTTGGTTCCTGGTATGTATGTTGCATTTGTGAAAGCTGTTGAAAAAGATGGGAATCAAAGTGTTTCTAGAGCCAGTACGAGGTTTGCAATTTACTAATGATAAATCTAATAATTCGTTTCTTACTTCTAATTGCTGTGTTAAATACTGTGGTTTTTGCTGTTACTGGAGAGGTGGCAAATCCGCAGATTAAAATGCAAGGTGCTCGTGGCATTTCAATAGGAATGTCGCCTGTATTATCTGATGAGCTGTCGAACGCTATGTTGAATCCGGCTGCAGTGAGTGATATTCAAAAGTTGCCAATTTCTTTGAGTTCTCAAAGCGTATTAGATACCTTTGATTATTTAGTGTTGTCAACAGGATTTAATAAGAAATTTACTTACTCAGATGGAAAAAAAATGCGTCCGTTTGGTATAGGTATTTCTTTAGCAAGTTCTTCTTTAAGAGGTAGCCCTTCGGTTGAGGCTTATAATGGGGTGCCGTATCAGACAGGGACATATTCTGCTGGATTTAATATGCTTCACGTGGCAGGTGGAACTAGTTTTTATGATTCATTTACTTTTGATAAAATTTCATTAGCAGGAGCGGTTAAATATACACAGCAATATATTTCTAAAGCTAGTGGTTCTACTTTTGGTTTAGATTTGGGTGTTATTGCTGATTATCATTATACTAACCCTTTTATTAATGGCGTTTCTTTTGGTGCTTCAGTTCACAATATTATTAGTCCTGTTTTAACTTTATCTGAAACAGGGAATGAGTCTATTTTCCCGATTAATTTATTTTTAGGAGCAAGAGCGGATATGCTGGCAGACCGATTGTCGGTTTTTGCGTCACATTCTCCTTTAGGTTTAACGACTGGGGCAGAATATGAGTTGCAAGAAAATTTATTTGTGAGAGGCTCTACTAATTTTTCGAATATTAATTTTGGGGCAGGTATTTTGCTGGATAATATTTCTACTGGTATTTCGAATTATAATATTAAGTGCCGTATTGACTTGAGTTATGAGCAACTTACTTTGAAAGATGATTCAAACTCTGATAGTTTTGCATTTACTGTTTCTTCTCTTGGACGTTCGATTCCTTTAAAACCCCAAATTTTATTTCCAGATAATTTAGTAACATCTATCGCAGAATCAAGCACAGAAGTGTCAGGAGTAGGGCCTAAAAATACATCAGTTCGAGTATTTAGTAACGGGACTTTTTTGCAAACGGTCTTAACTAATAGGAAAGGTTTGTGGCATATCGATGATTTGCCTTTATTTGAAGGGACGAATTCGATTCAGGTCGAGTCGTATGATGTTAATAAAGATGCAACAAGTTTTTCTAATATTGTAACGGTTGTCTCTGATACTCTTCCTCCTAAATTAGATATTATAGTATATCCTGAAGGTAATGAATTAGTTGTGCAAGTAAGTTCAGATGAGCCAATTGCTTCTATCGGAGCTGAAGTGGGTGAACGCCAATTGCGATTTAAAAAAGAAAAAATTGAAATAGATGTGAAAAAGAAGGAAGATAAGAGAGTTGTCAATGAGTCAGTTTCGAATTCAGAAAAATTTATTGCAAGAATGCCTTTGCCAGAAAATTTGCGTGTAGGTGCTTATACACCTAATTCTATGGATTCTATAAAAGTATTTGCTACCGATAAATCGGGCAATACATTTAAATCAGACCCTTTAGTGTTTTTTGGATCGATAAAATATCCTTTAGATAAGCATGTTCATTATAACGATAATATTTTAGCAATTGGCGATTCTAGCGATATGTTGAACACTATTTATGTAAATAATAATATTGTTTATATAGATGATAAAAATCGATTTTCGATACCAGTGGATTTAAAACCTGGTAAAAACTTGGTAAAAACTAGTTTTGAAACATTAAATGGAAAAAAGCTTGAGTTTAACTCTCGTGTTTTACGTTTAGTCAGTTACGAAGACATGACGCCAAAAGTAAAAGGACGTCGTGAAATAGAGTTTTTATCAACATTAGGTGTGTTGCACGGAGAGTCTGATAATAAATTTTATCCTACTCGTTTTGTAACGAGAGATTATATTACAAAAATTATTGTTCTTGCCTTAGATGAGACAATAAGTGATTCGGTTACAGACGATGTTTTTGTGGATGTACCTAAAAATCACCCTTATGCAAAGTATATACAGGCCGGGATTAGTACTGGTGTTGTTTTTGCATTTCCGGACGGTTCGTTTAGGCCTGATAGACCTTTAACCTTATCAGAGGCGGTGTATATGTTAAGTAATGCTGGTGTTATTGATTATGAAGAATCGGAAGAG
>JBILGQ010000195.1:0-3285 GCA_044350955.1 Candidatus Marinamargulisbacteria bacterium
TGTAATAGGACTATCTACTTGGGGATGGAGAGTTATGGAAACTATCGGAAACAACATTACAGAATTAACCCCTACAAGAGGATTTTCTGCAGAATTAGGCGCTGCGACTACTATAGTTTTAGCATCAAAATTAGGAATTCCTATTTCAACCACACATACTTTAGTGGGTGCTGTATTCGGAGTTGGTATGGCTCGTGGAATTAGCAGTTTAAACGTCAAAATTTTAAATAAAATTATTTTATCATGGGTTATTACAATACCGGCCGGGGCAGCACTTTCTATATGTTTCTTTTTACTATTTAAAGTATTTTTTTTATAAAACTGAATTAGTTTATGCAATTTTTCATAGATACAGCAAACATAGATGAGATTAAAAAAGCCACTGAAATGGGGCTAGTAGATGGCGTCACTACAAACCCAAGCTTAATCAAACAAGCTGGCAAAGATCACGAGTCTACTATTAGAGAAATTGCTGAAATTATAGACGGACCAATTTCTGTAGAAACACTTAGCACAAATGCCGATGACATGATCAAAGAAGCTGAAGAGTTTCAAAAATGGGGAAGCAACATAGTGATTAAGGTGGTCATGACCCCCGAAGGCATGAAAGTGGTAAAAGAGCTCTCAAAAAGAGGCATCCCAACAAATGTAACCGTAACATTTTCACCTCTACAAGCATTAATAGCTGCTAAAGCCGGCGCAACCTACGTAAGCCCCTTTGTAGGCCGTCTAGACGACATCGGTCACAATGGCATGGACTTAATTGAACAAATTTGTACTATCTACGGAAACTACGGCTACGAAACACAAGTATTAGTAGCCAGTGTAAGACACCCCATACATATTTTAGATGCCGCGAGATTAGGCGCTGATGTATGCACAGTACCACCGGCAATATTAATGAAATTATTTAATCACCCATTAACCGAAAGCGGCATTGCACAATTCTTAAAAGACGCAAAGCAATGGGCGAAATAAGCTATAAAATTTTTTGATTAATGCTTCTTCTTTGCAACCTTTGATTTTTCCATATTAAAGGTTAAACTTTTAGTCTTTTTATCATAATCATAAACTATACGTCGTATATTATCGGTCGCATAAATCTTAACAATTAAATCACCATTCTCTTCTTTTTGTGTATGACCTTTAAAATCAAAATCATCGTGTAACTTTTTACACGATAACCCACTAAAGTCGGTAATTAAATACTTCTTTTTATTCTCAGGATTTATTGCCTTTTCAAACTTCTGGATAGCATTATAATTTTCATGGTTTTTTAAACTATTGGCTAATTTTTCAGCATAATTTAAAGCAGATTTATTCACACCCTGTATATATCCTTTATCAGCTTGTTTTTCTTCAAGTTTTGCTTGTGCTGATAAATATTTGCCTGATTTTTTAGACTTTAAAGCAGATTTATTCTCACCCTGGATACATCTTTTATCAGCTTGTGCTGATTCAAGTTTCGGAGTAATGGTAAATGCTTTTATAGGGAGCTTGGTATTTTCAGTAAATACATCCTTTTTTGTTTCCTTATTAGTTAAAACTTCAATTCGCTTTTTATCTATAAATTTTACTACTTTAGTATCACAATCATTACCATCCTTATCCATTAACTGCAAACAATAACACACATCTCGGTCACCAACTTTTAATTGGATGTCTTTAATATACCCTAATTCCTTATCGTTTTGCTTTATTAAAAACCCTATATACTTATCTTCAAGCTTAATTTCAACAAGATGAAGAGGCTTTGTTTCTAGCTGAAGCATTTCAAAAATAAAGGGTGTTTTATACTCGTTATGCAAATGAACAAGCACATGATTTTCAAAATGATGCTCTAAATCACCGGCTATTACGCTGTGCGGCATTTTACCAATATGCATTCCGTAATAGACATAGTTTTCACCCACTTTTGCCCAATAACTCCCACCCGAACTCATATCACCAGTCTTATGCCCTACTATTGTATAGTCCGCCCCTTTACCAGGTTGCCGTTCAACTTTTAGATCTACTGGCCTTAAATCACCATTTTTAAAACACTTCATAGCCCTCTCAGAACTAATCTCAAATTCATGCATTTGACTTTTAGAGTTTACTCGAATCGTTCGATTGCCATTCTCTAAAAATAATTCACTAACAACCAATCCGTAGGTTTTATAATCACTCCAACTTACCTGATGAGATAAAAACGATAATTTTTTTTGAACAAATTCAGTAGCTGAAACTGTTCTAGTAGCCGTTTCAGATACACAGAATCGACCTTCTTTAAAACCCAAGTGAATCAGCGATTCTGGAACTGAATCCCCTGAATAAAACTGCGAATAATTCGAAGAAAAACGAGGAAATTCCTCGGGCTTCTTATCAAGTCTAATTAAACACAGATCAGGATTTTTAATGCCTATTATTCCTAACTTTAAAGCCTCTATCTCAGACTCTTCAAAACTAAGTACAACCCCATTATAATCATAAGGATTGCTATCTCCAGATGAATAATCACAAAAATTCACGATAACATCTTTTTCTGACCATAAACCATGTCGAGTTGTTACGACCAAATCATCCGCAATTAACCGTGCCCCAGAGGTAATTTTAAATTGATCGTCCGCCTTAATACTAACACTAGCCACCTGACTAGACATTTTTAAGAACTGATCCAATCTAACTCCTGACAGCTTATGCAATACAGTCTCTATACCCTGATTTCGTATTCGCGGAGGAGACGCATAGCATGGTTGAGAATGAGAGATTACGGTTAATTTTTTAGGAGTTTCTGATCGACTCCGCTGTGTTGTCTTATAATTATTTCTTAATGCATCAACGCTTCTTGATCGCACTCTTGAACTCCCAAAATTTATATTACTTACCATTTCATTTCACTCCTATTCTGACGAAGACCGCGGCTTTTGCTCGTCTTCCTCTTTTTTTAGCATATTAGAGGCAAACTTTATAGAAGCTAACTCGTCTAAGAATTGGCTATCGAGTTTATCCATCATTTTTTTCCAGGAAGCTCTTGTTTTGATTTTATCTTTTTCTATAATTTTTTTGTCTCTAGAGCGCTTAATCACTTCTTTACGCTGATCATCACGACGTTTTTCGCTTTTTTTAACTTCCTGTTGCTGCTTTTTAACACGTTCACCCATGATTTTCACATGATGTTCATTCATTTGAATGGTATTTAACTGGGGTAACTCATCTGTTAATAGCTCTCTCACATAATTTAAGTGATCCTGTTGTTGCTTTTTAATTTGCTGCTCTTTTAAGCGCTCTTCATCCAACTCTCGC
>JBILGQ010000196.1:0-3245 GCA_044350955.1 Candidatus Marinamargulisbacteria bacterium
CTGATCAATCCTGTCATCTTATTTTCTTGAAACTTTCTAATAGCATTGTCTATTAGAATAGCTCTAGGCCGACATTATACGGCATGTTCAAGATTTTGAAAACAAAACAAGAGTACATTAAGCAATAATAAAGAAATGAAAAAAAAGCCTGGCTACCTTCTATGCAAGGTAGCCAGGCACTTTCTCATTACTTTTTTATCTTAACCCTTTTTTTCAGAAAAATAATTAAGCTCTAAATAACTATTTTTTACCCTCTGATAATTTAACTGTTGTTCTAAATATGCCTCTCGAAAATTCATAAAGTTCTGTATCGCTGTTAAGAGATCCTCCGAGTCTTTGACACCGCGATCATAATCACCCTGTATAGCCAAAAGCAGTGTTTTAGATTTTTGAAGATGCCGTTCTGTGCGATGAATAATTTCATCTAAATGTATTAGCTCTTCTTTTGCTGTGTCATTTTTTGCTCTAAGATCTAACTCTTGTTGAGCCAATCTATTTGAAATAGCGCTTGATGTAAAAGCTAAAGCGTCTAATTCTGCCTTATTTTGCCCCCCATCTAAAAGCGGCACTTGAACGCGAAGCCCAACCGCTATATCGCTACGGCCTAATAAATCTTTTTCATCTCTCTCACGAAAGTTATAAAGAGCATACGTTCCAAACAAATCAATGATAGGCATTTTTTGACTTTGTATTTTTTCTTGTTGATATTGGGAAATCTGTTTTTCAATCATTAATTCTTGAATGTCTCCAAACTGTATAATTTCTGTATCAGAGTGAAAACTCGCCTCATCATGTTGATGTATAAGATCAGGTTCAGTGATTTTTAAACTATCTGACGCAAGCAAGCCTAAACTTGACTTAAGCTGAACCTGAATAATTTTATTTTCATGCACAAGATCAGCAATTTTGCCTTCAAGAACATCTTGATACAACTCGAACCCAAGAAGATCTGATTTTGTTACTAAGCCACTATTAAAACGACGTTTTGCTGCATTATATCCTTTCTGATTTAACTGCAATGCCTCTTGAATATAACGAATATGCTCATTTCCGTAGATAAAAAACCAATATAGTTCTCTAGCGTCTTTTAACCGTGAGGCAAATACAAGTTCCTTTTTAATTTCAGCTGAATTAAGCTGTAATTTTCGAATTGATTCTTCAGATACATCTTGTTTTCCACGATAAATATTCCACAATAAATCCAAACTACCAAAGGGCTGTGTTTTAAGGGCCATTTGCCTCGTTTGAAATAATTCAGTCCCTATATTTGTGCTTAATTTCAAAGCTCTCGACCGTTGCAAATAACCTGTTCTCACTTTTGCAGATTCTGCCAAAAGACTTGCTTCTATAACTGAACCATTTCGATTACGTATTATGTCATCTAAATTATCATATGAAATAAGAATTTCTTCAGAAAACGCCGGCTTAGAAACACATAAAAGAAAAAAACATCCGAACAAAAACGGTATTTTTTTTAGTGTTAGTTTAATCATAGCGATTAATCTAAATTATCAAATGCTGCCAAAAATTCCACTTTTCCTTTTTTCACACGAACATCTATATTATAAGGTTTGCGAGAAACAGCAGGTAATTTTGCTTGGAAATGATTTTTTACTCGGGTTAATTCAAAAGGTGTTGTTATCCATTCTTTATTCTTTTTATTTTTTTTAATTTCTAAAACAGCCTGGCCAGTGGCCTCAAAACCAGTTAGATTTAAAGGTTTCATAGTCTGATCATAAAAATATACTTCGATAAAACCATTTTCACGTCGAAGCAATTCTGCCTTATAAACTAGTACAGCATGACGACCCAGTTTTACCTCAGATGATTTAATCACAGGGGCAATAACACCACCATATTTTGACTGATCAGTTAATTTCGGACCATGTCCCTCATCATGCCCAAATACCCCCGAATTTATGAATACACATAATCCTGTTACAACCAATATAACTAATTTTCTTAAAACCAATTTTTTCATTTCCATTCTCCTTCTTTTTCTTTAACACGCGATAAATAATTCTGACTTTTTTCAAGAGGCTTTTTACCATAGTTATAAAACAAAGTTGGCGTCACAATCAGATCTAACAAGGTTGACGAAACCAATCCTCCGATAATAACAACAGCCACAGGATAAAGAATTTCTTTTCCTGCTTGCCCTTTAGATAATAACAGCGGAGCCAAGGCCAATGCCGCTGTTAGGGCAGTCATTAACACCGGCACAATGCGTTCTTGAGACCCTCTTAAAATTGTCTCTTTACTAAAGACTTCTCCTTCAGATTGAATTAAATGATTATAATGACTAATCATCATAATACCATTTCGACTAGCGATTCCACATAAGGTAATAAAGGCAATAAGCGTCGCAACCGAAAACTCTATACCTGTGACATAAATGGCAAACACGCTACCTATAAATGCTAAAGGAATATTCAACAAAACCTGTACCACAAGTATAAAAGAGCGAAAATAAATATACAAAATCCCAATAATAACAACTAAAGATAAACAGCTAAAAATTATCAATAATCGAAATGCTTTTTGTTGATGTTCAAACTGTCCTTCTAAAGACAAATAATAGCCTTCCGGAAGCTCGATAGACGTCGCAAGTCGTTTTTGAATTTCCTGCACGATTCCACCCAAATCACGGTCTTTCGTATTAGCAGAAATAACAAGTCGTCGCTGAAGTTTCTCGCGATTAATCATGTTAGGCCCAGACCCTTCATAAACATCAGCAACATCACTAAGTCGAAGCAACTGCCCATTTGGAAGTGTCTTAATTAACAAAGAATTCATGTTATCACTATTATTTCGCGAGTTATCGTCAAGTCGCATCACCATATCAAAAATACGTTGATTCTCTATAATTTGACCTACAACTTCCCCATTTAATGCTCTTTCCAAGTCCTCTGCCAACTCTCCGGGTCGAATCGCGAAAGAACTTGCCGCATCTCTATCTATAGCAATTTTAAGTTGAGGAATCAGCACTAATGGCTCGAGAGATAAATCGGTAATCCCCTGAATTTCGTTCAATTCAGTTTCTATCAAAGCTCCTAAACGTCGCAGTTCCGCTAAGTCTGGACCGAATATCTTAATAGCAATCTGTGCCCTTACTCCCGATAATAAATGATCGAGTCGATGGCTAATAGGCTGCCCGATATTTACGTATATACCCCCTGATTTTTCATCACCAATTTTTTCTATCTTAGTTCGAATCTCTTGCAGAACCTCTGATTTATCACGTC
>JBILGQ010000197.1:0-3235 GCA_044350955.1 Candidatus Marinamargulisbacteria bacterium
CCAGGTAAGGCCAAGTTAACAGGAGATACATGTGTGTTAGGTTTAGCGCCGAAGGCATTGGCAGATGGGCAAAATAATTTAGAGTTAGTATTAAGCTGGCAGTGAACTTCTATACCAATAACGATTTCAAACTCTGTGTCTTTTGTATAAAGGGCCATGTTTAAATCTCCGCTCTCTTTAAATGAAAGTCTGTCGCTTGTTGAAAGGCGTAGCCTGCTTTTAATAAGGTATGTTCGTCTAATACGTTTGTAACCAGTTGCATACCTACGGGTAGTCCGGCAGAAAATCCGCAAGGGATGCTCATTCCCGGCAAGCCCGCCATATTGGCCGGAATAGTGGCGATATCGTTTAAATACATCGACATGGGGTCTTCTTTAGAGCCAAAAGTAAAAGCTGTGCTTGGTGTGGTGGGTGATAAAATAACATCGTAGTCGTTAAACACGCGTTTAAATTCGTTCTTAATAACCGTGCGTGCTTTTTGTGCTTTTAAATAATAGGCATCATAGTAACCCGAACTGAGTACAAAAGTACCTATTAAAATGCGTCGTTTTACTTCTTCACCAAAGCCTTCGCCACGGGTTTTAGTCATCATCTCATGTAGGGTTTCGGTATTTTGGGCGCGATACGTATAGCGCACGCCGTCAAAACGGGCTAAGTTGGCAGATGCCTCGGCTGGGGCAATAATATAATAACAAGCCAAAGCGGCGTTAAACGATTGCATCGACACGATATCATAAGTGGCGCCTAGCGATTTATAGGTATCTAATGCTTGTTGAAAACAGGCTTTAACGTCATCATTTATTTCGGGGCCGAATAATTCTTTAGGAACAGCGATTCTTAAGCCTTTAATATCTGAACTTAAACTTTTTGTAAAATCTGGTACTGGCAGTTGCAGCGATGTAGCGTCATGAACATCGTGACCACACAGTATATTTAATAGATGGGCAGCATCTTCAACGTTATTAGCAAAGGGGCCGATTTGGTCTAAAGAAGACGCAAATGCTACTAATCCGTAGCGAGATACACGTCCGTAACTAGGTTTTAAGCCAACCACACCGCAAAAAGCAGCTGGTTGACGAATAGAGCCTCCGGTGTCAGAGCCTAAAGAAAGCAAAACTTGGCCAGAGGCGACTGTAGCCGCCGATCCGCCTGAAGAACCGCCTGGTACACAAGTTAAATTCCAGGGATTTTTTGTTTTTGCAAAATACGAATTTTCGGTCGATGAGCCCATGGCAAATTCATCCATGTTTAGTTTGCCAACTGGTATTAAATCAGCGTCTAACACTTTTTGAACAGCGGTCCCGGTATAAGGAGAGATGAAATTTTCGAGCATTTTTGATCCGCAGGTTGTGTGAGTTCCGGTTAAACACAGGTTATCTTTTAAGCCGATTGGTACACCTGCTAATGACGAACGAATTTCGCCGGCATCTAAGCGTTTGTCTACTTCTGCTGCTTTTTCGAGGGCCATTTCTTTCGTTAAAGATAAATACGCTTGAATTCGTGAATCTGTGCGTTCGATCTCTGTAAAACAGTCGTTCACGGCATCGAGAGCTGTTTTTTTTCGGCTTTGAATTTGTCGGGCAAGCTCTAGTGCTGAGGTGTTCATGATTTTAATATTCTTGGTACACGAAAGGCGTGATCTTCCCATTCAGGAGCGTTTTGTGATAAGTCAAAGCTGGAATTTTGCGCGATATCTTCACGTTGATACTGTTCTTGATCGATGGCGGAATAACTAGGTTTAATATCGCTTAAATCAAGGGCTTCGATAGTACTGACTTGATCTAAAATCGTTTGTAATTGTTGCAAATAATGGGGCTTTTTGTCGTCGTTAATAGACAAATGCGCCAAGCGAATCGTTTTTTCTAAATCGTCATGTGTGAAAGTCATGCCGTAAATTATAGCAAGAAATTTTTGTTCGTAGAATATGTGATGATTGTATAAAAGTAAATTTTAAGCACAACAAAATCTCGTGATATTATAAACAAAGTCCCCGCTCATAAACACATTGCCGGAATCTGATAAATCGAATCGCTTAGTTTAATAACCTGATTATCGGCGTTAATTACGATGCCAAACGGGCAGTGATGTGTTTTTACAAAGTCGGACAGAGCTTTGATTTGTGCTTTTTTTGTTGATAACCCTGATTTAATTTCTATAGGAATAACACCATTTGGGCCTTCTATAATTAAATCAATCTCAGCGTCATTATAGGTTCTGTAATAACTATATTGAAAGGGGCTTAAACAGCATTCAAGGCCTCTAATAACTTGTTCCATAATTAGGCTCTCCCAAATAAAGCCAAAATCTGGGTCTGCTAAAAGTTGTTCTTTTGTTAAAATATTTCGCAAAAAACACAAAAGTCCGGTATCTCTAAATATAACTTTAGGATTTTTTTGGATTTTTTTTTGCATATTTTTTTCGTAAGGAAGAAGCATTCTAATCAAAAACGAAGCTTCGGCTATATCAGAATAACTTTTTATCGTAGGTTGAGACACATCTAATGATCTTGCTATATTAGAATAATTAAGTGTTTTAGCAGAACACTGCGCCAAAGTATAAATAAATTTTTTAAATAACGGACTTGTTAATTTTGGAAAGAACTTCGCTATATCTCTATACACATAGGTTTGAATATAATTATCGAACCATATCGATGAAAAAATCGGATCTTGTTTAATAACAATATCCGGATATCCGCCTCTTAAACAACTTTGATATATCTCATTTAAACTAAATTTTAGCGATAGTTCTTTAAAAAGAGCGCTGTTTGCCTCTAATAAAGCATTATATAAATTTGAAGGGAATTTCTGGTATTGTTCAGTAAGTGTAAAGGGTCCTAAATGTACAGTAGCAATTCGTCCAGCTAAGGTTTCGCTTATATTTGTTAATAAGTCTGGAGAGCTTGATCCGCTGATTAAGAATTGACCATTTTTTTTTCTGTTTTCATCGATTTTAACCCTAAGTCCTGAAAAAATCGGCGGGTAAAGTTGTGCTTCGTCAATAATAACAGCCCCTTCTTGTTGAGCTAAAAATAACTCACAATCTGCTTCTATTCGCCTAAAATCTTTTTCTCTTTCCAAATCGTAATAGGCTGCTTGCGGCAATAAGGATCTAAGCAAAGTTGACTTACCTACTTGCCTTGCGCCTAAAATGCACACACATGGAAATTGAGATAATAATAAAACTATTTTTTTTTCTAACTCGCGTGTATACATAAACCGATTATAAGCAATCT
>JBILGQ010000198.1:0-3230 GCA_044350955.1 Candidatus Marinamargulisbacteria bacterium
TGCTATGCTTAAGAACGGTGTTTATTTGCCACCGTCTCAATATGAAGCATGCTTTGTGTCTAGTGTGCATACGAAAGATGATTTATTGGTTACGATTGAAGCGTTTAAAAAATCTATACAAGGTTTAATGTAAATCTAAGATGGGAAACAGTGAACATCTCTTTAATCTAAAATGAATGGGAAAATTATGAAAACAGATAAGTATATGTTTATAAGTACGTTTTTTTGTAAAGGAATTTTTGCTTTTGTCTGTGTTCTTATTTTGTTATCAGGAAATTTATGGGCTTTGGCAGAACGTCCTGATTTTTCAAAGCCAGTTGCTGAAGAAATAAAAGATCCTTATGCTCCTATAGAAGGGTCTATAGCAGCACCTGTAGATGAAGAGTTTGATCAACCTGTAAAGTACGTAGATAAAGTTGAAGAGTCTGAAATGACCCCTGATGTAAAATCTGATAAAACTGTTAATAATGCACCTGTTTTACAGCCTTCAGCTTCGATTATTAGTACTAATAAGGCAGGTAAATTAAATCAAGAGCAACTGGAAGCGGTTGAAAAATTTGACACATATATGAAGCAAAAGTTGTTTGTTAAAGCGTATGAATCGCTTAAAAAGGTGCCAACAAATTTATGGACTCAAAAGCAAATGAAAACTGCAGAGATGTTAAAAGTCTTTGAAATTATCGATGCAGAGCAATCTGAAAATATGAAGCAGTTTGGCAAAGACGAGTCTTTAGACGAAGAACTTCAAAAAACAGTTAAGCGCTTGCAACGAGAAGCTAAATCTTTAATTGTCGAAGGTAAAAACGATTTAGCTCGAGATATTATAATACAATCGCTGTATTTAGATAGAAAGAATTTTGTATCTAAACAACTTTTAGAAAGATCTTTGGGTTTGCCTTTGGGATCATATAAAGTTGAAAACATTGAGGCTAAATATTGGAATGATTCTCAGGTGTATTTGTATGGCGGATATTCATTAAAAGCAGTTGATGCTTTAACAGTATTGGCTTATTTTGATGCTCAAAATCCCTTGATTTTCGAACGTATGGGTTCAGCATATTATATGTCAGGCATGCCTGAAGAGGCTATTGAGTCTTGGAAGCGAGCTTTGTATTTGAATCCGAATAATAAAGATTTAAAAAACTTTATTAGTTCAGCTGAGACAGAACTTGTGCGTCAGAAAAAATCGAATAAAGAATTTTCAAACAATAAGAAAACAGGATCTGCTGTTAAGAAAGATGATGCGCTTTATACGACATTGCGTGTCGTTTCTGATTCAAATACAGCTTATAGTTATGCGCAAAGTGTTAGGGATCAAAGCCCAGGCATAGAAGTTGTTGTTGAAGAATTGGATACAGGTAAATGGGCCGTTAAAATTCCAAAGCCTGTTCAAAAGTAATATAGGATGATCTGCAAAGCAGAAAAGGAGAGTGTGATGAAAAAAGTAATAAGTATAGTGTTTTTATGTTTATTTACGACTTGCAACTTTGCGGCTTCAGATCGATATATGGTTGAACAAAATTTAACGTCAATTGCTCAACACGCTGTAGATGCCATGTATGGAGAAAATAATTTTATTATTCGTATTCAAGCCAATATGACAGAGTCTCGATATAACGTTAAATACACGCAAGAATCTAAGCCAAAACAAAGCGCTAAAAAAGCAAAAGAAGAGTCTGTTTATATATTACCGGGGGTTCCCGCTTTAAAAAATATTGCGCCTAGCAATTTAAATCAGTTGCCATTTGATTCTGTTACTACCATGAGCGAGCCACGTCTTCAGCAGTTGTTAGTGTATGTTCTTGCCAATAAAAATTATCCGAAAGCACAATCACGACGTGTTGAGGATACGATTAAAACTATCATTGGCTTTAAAGAAGAAAGAGGCGATAAAATAAAAATGGATTATCAGATTTTTTATGAAAATCCTAATAAAGAGTCACAAAGTATTACGATTGTTCCTAGCGAAGAAAAATTAATTACTATTCAAAATATTTTTTATTCTTTATTTACCTTGTTACTTATAGTAGCCGTTATTGTTTATTATATTTCTCAAAGACGATTATTATCAAAAGAAAATTCTGCTGCTGGGCCTTCTATTAATGTGAATCCAAATTTAGAGTTACCTAAAGGTTTTAGAGGCGGGGGATCGGGTAGTGCTGGCGGTAAATTGCAAATGGCGGGTGATATTAAGCAATATTTTGATTTTGTTACAGATGAAAATATTGATAACTTGATATATTTAGTACGATCTCAAAATTTAAATCCAGAGTATGTGGCTTTAATGGCTTCATTTTTGTCTTCAGATTTAAGTGCACAACTAATTCAATCGTTACCGATTAAAGATCAGGCTGATATTGTGTCGGGGATTGCAGAGCATCGATTAGCGAATAGAGAGTTGCTGGATAAGCTCGATAAAAAAATGAAACATGATTTAGAGTGTTTTGTTGGTGGAGAGAGCAAATTGGCAGCTGTAGTAGATTTATTGTCTGTGTCTGATAGAAAGTCTATATTAATGTTGTTAAAGAAAAATAATATGAGTAGTTATAAAAAAGTAAGAGGGTTTATTACTATTTTTGATGATTTACTTTTGTTAAGCGAACGCGAAATACAGTTGGTATTATCAGAGTTGAATTTAGAAAAATTAGCGCTTGCCTTGGTGTCTGTTGATCAGCAGGTGTTTGATTTTGTGATCGAAAATCTAACGCCGGGCGCTAGAGATATGGTGAAGCAGTATTTACAGTTAAAATCAGAAAATGCTAAACCAAAACAAATTGAAGATGCTCAGGATGATATTTTGACCGTTGTTAAAACTCTTGAAAAAGCCGGGCAAATAGATTTAAAAAGTAAGTTGGCAAAAGCTTAGGAGATCATTATGAATATAAGTATATTAGTTGGATTTATTATTGTCTTTTTTGCTGTGATAATTGGTAATCCAGATATGCGTGTAGATCCGGCGGCTTATTTGCGTTGGGATGCGTTTATATTGGTGTTTTTTGGTATGTTAGGATCGACTATGATTTCGTCGTCTTTTGCAGATTTAAGAGGTATGCTTAAAGTTTTATTCGCTTTAATGATTGGCAAAGAAGACTTTTATAGTCCAGAAAAAACGGTTCAAACTTTAGTGAGTATTGCTGAAAAAGCTCAGTCTACGCCCAGGCAGCAATTGCCGGAATTGGTTAAAAATATTAATGATAAAGGCATACAGCGTGGTATTGAATTATTAAGTA
>JBILGQ010000199.1:0-3221 GCA_044350955.1 Candidatus Marinamargulisbacteria bacterium
TGGCTAGACGAGCCAATAACAATTCTATCAGGATGAAAAAAGTCGTATACGGCAGACCCTTCGCGCAAAAATTCAGGATTAGACGCAACAGCGATTTTATCATCGTTTAAGCCCTGAGAATCCCGAATTTTTTCGATTTTATTGCCAGTTCCAACCGGCACTGTGCTTTTTGTAATAAGAATTTTAAAATCCGAACAGAACTGCTGCTTATAAATGGATATAACAGACTGTGCAACCGAAAAAACAGCCGATAAATCAGCACTACCATCAGCCATAGGAGGTGTGCCCACCGCTATAAATATAAATTCAGACTGTTGAACGGCCGTACTTAAATCGTCAGAAAAATGCAAACGACCTGCTAAACGATTTCTTTCGATTTTTTCTGCCAATTGCGGCTCAAAAAAAGGCACCTCATCATTCTGTAAAATCGCTAATTTTTCTTGATTATTATCAATACAAATAACTGTATTTCCTAAATCTGCTAAACAAGCCCCCGATACAAGCCCAACATACCCTGTACCTATAACACATATTTTCATAAAAACCCTCTAGTCATAAAATTTTGTTTAACAAGCTCGTCTATATAAAATAACTACCATATAATAAGCCGTGCCGACAAATAAACAATAAGCAGCTCTACTAACATAGTCAAATTTGGAATACTTGCAGGCACAGGATTTTGAACCAAAATCAACAAAAAAACGCCTACCCATATTACGACAAATAAAATATCTTTTATAGTCCAAAAACGCATCAAATACAACAGAGATTTGTAAAAAAAGAAACGAAAGCCTAAAAATAAAATATATCCCAAAACCGCCCATCGAAATAGATCAATATAGTTAAATACATAAAAATACAATCTCTTCTCACTCATCAAAATCAAATATTGAGTGAATAATAAAAAAGAAATCAAGGTGTTATCTAATATAACTTTCTTTTTATAAAGAAAAAACAAAACTGGAATTAATAAAACAAGATAATGTGCATATAAAAAATAATGTTCTTTTGATAATAATAATAAAATAAAATAGGCCGCCTGCAAGTACAAAATACCAGTCGCAGAAGTAACCAGTTCTTTTTTTCTTGCACCTCGAATTAAAACCCGAACTCTCTTAACCAATTTTTCCATAATTGATACTAAGAACAAATGAACTTTAGGAAGTACTATAAATAATAATATTAAAACTAAAAATATAATTAAAGAATAATAAGAACTACCAAAATTAAATAAACTTAAGGCAAATAAAACAGATACTAAAACCAAAGAAAAAATAATTATTAAAGTAGTGTTATACGACGATGTAGCTTTTAATAAACGATGATGCAAATGGTTATTATCTGGTAATAGTGGATTACGTTTTAGCTTGATACGCTCAAAAAAAACACGAAGTGTATCTAAAATAAAATATGTTGAAAACAACATAAACGGCGTTAATTCAAGAGTTGACGTTAAAATGTTTGAATCGAAATAAAATAGTAATGGCATAACCGCGACATGAAAGCCCAAAAACAAAGAGCCTGCGTCACCCATAAAAAATTTGGCAGGTTTACCGTTATAAAACAAAAACGCAAAAAGACTGACACTTAAACCCAAATACAGCATCATAAACTGTTCTTTACCACTTACCCATCCCAAATAAGAGGCGCCTAAAGATATAATGACCATAACCCCACCAGCTAAGCCATCCATACCATCAACTAAATTAACGGCATTCAGAATACCCAAAAACCAAACCATAAATAAAGCAAATACAACAATTCCTGGCAAATAAAAATTAAAATGAAAAAACTGAAATTTCGGAAACACGCCTTGAAAAGCTGACAATGCAAATGACCCGATTAAAAACTGGCAAACCAGCTTTAATTTCCAAGATCGTTCAGACAAATCATCAAAAAAACCCAACAAAAAAATAGACCCCGCAGAGCAAAAATACCATAAATAATGAATCGAAAAATTAAATACATAAAAAGAAATTAATATCGTAACCACTGCAAACGAAATACCGCCAATTCTGGGTATGGCACTTTTATGAATTTTTCTACCTTCTGGCATATCCATAAAATAACCGCCAGCATTGGCTTTCTTTTTAACCACTTGTAAAGATAAAAAAGAAAGTAATAAAGTACCTGTAAATGCTGATATTAAAAATAAAAGAATAGCAATATTCATAGTCAGCACTATTGTACTAATTTTAGTCTGAATTAAATAGTAATAAATCTATGTGTTATAGATCCAAAAGTATAGCCACCTATACAACGATAGAGTAAAATAGACACATTAATTTATAAGTCATATCTAAACTTGGAGGCCCTATGTCTACTAAAACTAAACAAACTATTCCTTTACTTGATTTAAATGCACAATACGAACCTATCAAAGAACAAATTTTAAATAAAATAAAAGACGTATTTGATTCAAAATATTTTATAAACGGCCCTGAAGTTGAGAATCTTGAAAAAAAAGCGGCTGCTTACTGTGGAACAAATTATGCACTAGGGATTTCATCTGGAACTGACGCTTTGCTCATCGCTTTAATGGCCTTAGATATCAAAGCAGGTGATGAGGTAATTACCTGTCCTTTTACATTCTTTGCAACAGCAGGCGCAATTGCGCGTGTAGGAGCAACGCCAGTTTTTTGTGATATAAACCCCAACACATTTAACATAGATATAAGCAAAATAGAGTCTTTAATAACAAAAAACACAAAAGCAATTATACCCATTCATTTATTTGGTCAATGCGCCGATATGGAAGCCATTATTAACATCGCTACTAAGCACAAGATATCAGTAATCGAAGATGCAGCGCAGGCTATCGGTTCAGAATATACCTTTTCAAATGGTACAACAAAAAAAGCAGGAAACATCGGAACTATCGGATGTTTTTCGTTTTTCCCAAGTAAAAATTTAGGCGCTTGCGGTGATGCAGGGCTAGTCACAACCAACGATCAAGCATTATACGAAAAATTAAAATCACTAAGAATGCATGGTGAAACACAACGATACCACCATAAATATATCGGAGGAAACTTTAGAATCGATGCTATGCAAGCCGCTATTTTATCGATTAAATTAAACTACTTAGAAGAACAACATGAAGGGCGCATTAAAAATGCAAACTACTACAACAGACACCTAGAATCTCGTTTTAATAAGCCTCAAATCCTTAAATATTGCAAAAGCATTTATAACCAATACACCATCAAAACTGATAATAG
>JBILGQ010000200.1:0-3161 GCA_044350955.1 Candidatus Marinamargulisbacteria bacterium
TGCTTGTAGATAAATAACCTTTTTCATTGATAATTATCGGCGCTATACATATATTCGTTCGTATTTTGTTTGTTTTTTGTAAGGCTATTAAATTAATAAAAGCACCTTCAGATACTCCCATCAAATGTATGCTCTTATTTTGTACATATGACTGATTATCCAAAAAGTCTATAGCACCCAGTACTGCATTAACTTTTCTATAGCGTTCTAATGGAATAATAACTACATAACCCTGGCTAGCAAAATAGCTAGCGAATTTTTTTAAATTATAACCACGTTTATTAGCTACATACTGACCAGCCCAGTCTATAAACTCGTCATAACTATAAACTATCGCCGGAAATGGGCCTGTACCCACTGGTTTTGCCATATAAGCATTATATGAACCCAAATACTCGTACTTTATTTCTTTGAACGACGTTTCTGTTGCCAATAAATTCATAGCAGATACAACAAGCATCAGTATAACAGTTAAAAAGACAGATTTGCTTTGCATGAATTTTCCTTTATCATAGCTAAGATTAATATGTTTAGATTTATAAAGCAATTCGCATTTCCATATTGGATTTATTATCTGTTTGGATTAGTAGCCCTAATTATAACAAACTATATCGCTACTTTAATTCCATTAATAGTCAGAGATATAATTGATTATATTACACAAGGTGGAGCAGATTTTTCTGTTATTCGCCCGCTATTACTCTCTATCATTGGCTTGGCAGTCGTGTTAATGGTTGCACGTAGTTTTTCGCGTATACTTATCTTTTTCCCAGGTCGTTCTATGGAATATGATTTAAGAAAGCTTTTATTTTCTAAACTATTAAGCCTGTCACCAAAATTTTATCGCCAACAAAAAATTGGTGATTTAATGTCGCGTATGATTAATGACATACAAAGTTTACGTGCCACAACCGCTATGGGTTATTTACATATTAGCAACACAAGCATGATTTACATTATTGTATTTTTCCAAATGGCTCGTATAAACCTACTATTAACACTGATTGTAATTTTACCTATTCCTATAATGATGTTATCGATACAGTTTTTTGTGAAAAAAATGTTCAAACATATACGGGCCTGTCAGGAATATTTAGGTGATTTGAGCAATTTTTTTGTAGAAACGCTATCTCAAATTACGCTCATCAAAAGCTATGCTGCTGAATCAGCTATCATGTCTCAATTTGGCAAAAAAAACACTACCTATTTTAATGAAAATTTACGCCTAGCTAAAGTACGATCTAGTATGTTCCCGTTTATAGGCATTATTGGTAATATAGGCCAATTTTTATTACTACTAGTCGGTGCCGGTTATATTATTAAATCGACTCTGAGTATCGGTGAATTTGTGGCAATGAGTACCTATATAGCCCTATTATCTTCACCTACCTCGTCAATGGCATGGATTATTAATATTATACAAAGAGGCAGAAGTTCATGGGCACGTATCGAAGAAATTTTAGATACCCCATCAGATTTTTCAGGCCAAAAACATCTTACACAGTCTAGCGCAGGATATAGTCTCGAACTAAGAAATTTTTCGTTTTCTTATGATAGTACAGCTATAAAACCTGTATTAGATAACATTAGCTTAACGATAAATCCCGGAGAAAAAATTGGTTTTTTTGGAACTACTGCTTCAGGGAAATCCACATTACTGCAAATTTTAGCCGGATTAGAACAAGTAGAGCATTTTTATGTGAATAAAGAGCAATTTTCTACTCTTGATGTATCTGATTACAGAAAACAAGTATCTTATGTGGGTCAGCAAGCATTTTTATTTTCAGTAAGTATCGGTGAAAACATCTCATTTCTACGTAATAATCTTGATGAACAAGATCAGGCTCAAATCGAACTAGCTGCTAAGAAGGCCTGTGTGTTATCTGATATCCATCAGTTTACCCAAAATTTCGACACCCTTGTAGGAGAAAAAGGCGTGATTCTATCTGGAGGTCAAAAAAGTCGCTTAGCACTTGCCCGCGCTTTTTATAAACCCTCTAAACTTATGATTTTAGACGATGTACTAGCGCCAGTTGATCATGAAACAGAAAAAGCTATAATTCATGAATTATTTACAAATAAACCTAGTCAACAAACAGTAATATTAAGTTCACATCGTATTTCAGCTTTAACACACTGCGATCGCATTTACGTATTAGAAAAAGGCAAAATTAGCTGTTTTGGGTCTCATGAAGACTTATTACAGCTATCAGAGTTATACAAAAATACCTATGATTATCAACAAATGATGGATTCTAAATGAGCAAAAAATCAGATAAAGCCTATTTAATATCGTATTGGAAATACCTGAAACAGTATCGTTTATTACTGTTTTTAGGCCTAGGGCTAATCCCATTAGTCTCATTTTTTCATTTATTACAGCCCTATTTCATGAAAGTCGTAATCGACACCGCCATACCCCAGTCAAATTTAAAGCAAGTATATTCAGTGTCAGCTTTCTTTTTAATCTGTGTATTATTAGAATTTTCTACAAAATCTTTGCAAGCTTTTATATTTCAATATATCGGACTTAAAACGGTAACTGAAATTCGAAAAGATTTATTTAACCATGTATTGTTATTATCAAGTTCTTATTATGATAAAACACCTGTTGGCGTATTATCAAATCGATTAACCTCTGATATCGAAAGCTTAAATGATAGCTTTTCATCAGGGCTAGTTACCTTACTAACAGATCTATTAACATTAATTGGAATCATAGTTGCTATGTATCTGTTAAGCCCTCAGCTTACTTTAGTAACACTATGCATTTTGCCATTTTTAATTATTATTGTTAACTTTTTTAGAACTAAGCTGCGTTACTTTTTTGATCTAATCAGAAGTACCATTGGTAAAATGAATGGCTTTATTCAAGAACAATTTCAGGGTATAGCTGTTTTACAACTATTCTCACAAGAAAAAAACCGCGAAGTTTATTATGATGAAATCAATAAAAGCTATACCCATTATACTGTTCGATCAGTTAGCTATGACGCCTTACTATATTCGATAGTAGAAGGTTTAAACTCTATTTTAATCGGCGTAATAATATTCTATGCCTGGGGGCAATATCACAGCCAAACTCTAACCTTAGGTGTTCTAGTAGCCTTTATCGATTACATTCAAAAGTTTTTCACTCCTTTAAAAGAGGTCTCAACTAA